>NZ_JALXKT010000056.1:0-20231 GCF_025144775.1 Brachybacterium sp. p3-SID957
GGCCGGGGAGACGGCCGCGGCCGCCTCGTCGTCGCTGTGGGACGCCTCGGCCTCGAGGCGGGCGGCGATGAAGGCGCGGTAGGTCTCGACCTCCGTGCGGGTGCGGGCCTCGTCCCAGCCCAGCTCAGGGCCGACGATCGCGGCGATCTCCTCGGCGGCGCCGACCCCGCGGTCGCGCACCTCGTAGTCCAGGCGCAGGCGGCGGGTGATGACGTCGGCCAGGTGGACGGCGCCCTCCGCGCGGGCGGCGTACAGCACCTCGGCGCGCAGGTAGCGGGGCGCCTGCTCGAGCGGCTCCAGCAGCGAGGGGTCCTCCTCGGCCAGCGCGAGCACGTCGGTCAGCAGGGCGCCGTAGCGGAACAGCAGCCGCTCCACCCGGATCTCGTCGAAGCCGTGGCGGGCGGCGAGCTCGGCCTGGTCGCGCTTGAGTTCCGCGTATCCCTGCGCGCCGATGATCGGCACCGAGCGGGTGAGGCTGTGGCGGCCGGGGTAGGTGTCCTTGACGGCGAAGTCCACGATGTCCTCTGCCATCACCCGGTAGGTGGTGTACTTGCCGCCGGCGATCGCGGACAGTCCCGGCTCCATGCGCATCACGGTGTGCTCGCGGGAGACCTTCGAGGAGGAGCCCTCGGACTTCTTGATCGGCTGCAGCAGCGGGCGCAGGCCCGCGTACACGCCGATCACGTCGTCCCGGGTGAGGTCCTCGGCCAGCACCTCGTTGGCGTGCTCGAGCACGTAGTCGATGTCCTCGCTGGTGGCGGCCACGTGGTCGGGGTCGTGGGTCCACGGGGTGTCGGTGGTGCCGATGATCCAGTACTCGTCGGAGGGGATCAGGAACAGCACGGACTTCTCGGTCTTGGTGATCACGCCGGTGTCGCGCGCGGCGGGGATCCGGTCGCGGGCGATGGTGATGTGGATGCCCTTGGAGGCCAGCACCTCCAGGCCCTTCTCGGAACCGGCCAGCTCCTGCTGCTCCTGGGTCCACACACCGCCGCCCAGGATGGTCTCGCAGGCGTGGACATCGAACTCGTCCCCGGTGAGGACGTCGCGCACACGGGCGCCGGCGATCCGCTCCCCGTCGCGCAGGTAGCCGATGACCTCGGTGTAGTTGGTGACCGCGGCCTCGTACTGGGCGGCCGAGCGCACCAGCATCATCACGAAGCGGGCGTCGTCCATCTGGGCGTCGAAGTACTCCAGGGCGCCTACGATCTTCTCGCCGTCCAGCGCCGGGAAGTACTCGAGCATCTTCTTCTTGAGCAGGTGGCGGTGCATGGGCACGGCGCGCTTGCGGCCGATCATCTGCATGGCGTCGTACAGCATGACGCCGGAGCCGATGAAGGCGCGGTCCACGACCTTGTGGAAGAAGGGGAACACGAAGCTGATGGGGTGCACCAGGTGGGGCGCGGTGTGCTTGATCAGCAGGTCGCGCTCGCGCAGGGCCTCGGCCACCAGCTTGAAGTTGAGCATCTCGAGGTAGCGCAGGCCGCCGTGCATCAGCTTGGAGGAGCGCGAGGAGGTGCCGGAGGCCCAGTCGCGAGCTTCGACCAGGCCTACGGACAGCCCGCGGGTGGCGGCGTCGAAGGCGGCCCCGGCACCGTTGACACCCCCGCCGACCACCAGCACGTCCAGCGGGTTCTGGGCCGTCGCGTCGCGCAGCCGGTCCAGGTGCTCCTGGCGGGAGGCGGGCGTGAGGGTGGCGGCGCTCTTGTTCGGCACGGGGCGCTCCTTCGCGTAGAGGTTCGGCTGCCCGGGCGGACTGGGGGTCCATCGCCAGACGACCGGGACTTAGGACCCAGGATGGCGCTAACGTGCGGGGCTCGGCAAGCGGGGTGCACGAACGTGCAACACTGGGGGCATGGCCCAGGATGCACGGCAGCAGAGCGCCTACGAGGCTGCACGGATGTACTACGACGAGGGCCAGACGATGGGGGCCATCGCCTCCGCCTTCGGCATCTCCCGCTCCACCGTGTCCCGCCTGCTTCGCGATGCCCGGGAGCAGGGGATCGTGCGGATCACGCTGCGGCCCCCGGGGGTGCGCCGCCTGGCGGACCTGCGCTCGGCGATCGGTCAGCGCTACGGCGTGCGCACCCACGTGGTGCCCACCAGGCCCGACAGCTCCGAGCGGGAGCGGTTGCGCGCCGTGGCGGCGGATGCCGCGGGCGTGGTCGAGGACCTGCTGCAGCCGGATCAGGTGGTGGGCATCGCCTGGGGCACCACCGTCACGGCGGTGGTGGAGCAGCTGGCGCCCCGACCCGTGCTGGGAGCGCAGGTGGTGCAGCTGAACGGGGCGATCAACACCGAGGGCTCGGGCCTGGCCAACGTGTCCACCGTGATGGATCGGGTGGCCTCGCGCTGGTCTGCCACGGTGCACCACTTCCCGGTGCCGGCCATCTTCGACTATCCCTCCACGCGGGAGGCCATGTGGCGCGAGCGCTCGGTGCGGCACGTGCTGGAGATGCAGCGCCGCTGTCGTCTGGCGGTGTTCGGGGTGGGCGCCTTCGATGCCGAGGTGCCCAGCCAGGTCCACGCCAGCGGTTACCTCACGGAGGACGATCTCGCCCAGCTGTACTCCGACGGGGCGGTGGGGGACGTGTGCACCGTGTTCCTGCGGGCCGACGGGTCCTGGCGCGACGTGCGCATGAACCAGCGCTGCTCGGGGCCCAGCCCCGCGGCGCTGGCCTCGATCCCCCGGCGGGTGCTGGTGGCCTCCGGTGCCCGCAAGGCGGTGCCCCTGCGTGCGGCGCTGCGGGCGGGGTGCGCGACGGACCTGGTGCTCGATGAGGCCACCGCCGCGCGCCTGCTGGCGCTGGATTGAGGCGCCGCGACTGTGCCCGTACGGACTGGTACGGCCCTATGTGGGCGGGGACGTGCCCGTCTGGCTGGAGGATGCGACCGCCGTGAGCGCGGAGGCGATCGCGGCACTCGGGGACTGAGCCGGTCCTCGATACCGCCGCTCCGACACCGTCACGCTACGAACAGTAGGCGGAACCTCTCGCACACCACCGCCATGTCCAGGGTGACACTGCGGGGATCCTCCCCGTGCTCGCGCCAGAACGCCTCGTGCACCCGCCGCCAGTGGGCCAGGGAGCGGTCGCCCTCCCCCTCGGCATGCGCATGGGCGGCGTCCACCTGGTCGAAGGGCACCACGCTCACCCGGGTCGTCTCGAGCACCGCCCGCGGCCGGCCGGCACCGTCCAGCACGATCGAGAGGTCGCCCTCCCGGGGAAGGGGGTCGCCTGAGACTCGGTAGTCCTGCAGGGAGGAGGCGGTGGCTGTCTTGATGCCGTCGAGCACCAGGGCCAGCAGCTCGTCGGCCTGCTCGGGGGTGGCCCCGAAGGCCCAGGCCTCGGGGAGCTCGCACGGCAGCGCGGGGCAGCTTCTTCGCGCGGTGGCCCAGAAGGCGTCGAGGCTCACCCCTCGGCGTCCGTGAGGTCCAGGCGCTCGGGGTGGGTGTACACGTTCATGCGGCCGTCGCCGTCGTCGAAGGCACGCGTGAAGCCGACCAGCGTCATCCCCACCTCCTGGGCGGTGTCGATCGCCAGTGAGCTGGCAGCCGAGACACAGGCCAGCAGGGGGATCCCGGCCATGAATGCCTTCTGGGCGATCTCGAAGCTGGCACGGGAGGAGACCAGCAGGAAGCAGTCGTTGAGCGGCAGGCGGTCCTCGAGCAGGGCCCAGCCGATCACCTTGTCCACCGCGTTGTGGCGGCCCACGTCCTCCCGCACCACCAGCACCTCGCCGTCCCGGGTGACCAGGGCGGCGGCGTGCACTCCCCCGGTGCGGGAGAACACGGCCTGGTCGTCGGTGAGGTTGCGGGCGGCATCGAGGATGGCGCGCGGATCCACCGTCCAGCTGCCCATCAGCACGTAGCGGCCCTGCTGCCGCACCGCGTCGATGCTCTCGGAGCCGCACACCCCGCATGCCGAGGTGGTGGTGAAGCGCTTGGTGGGAACCTGCTGCAGCTGCGGGCGGGCGGTGGTGAAGTCCATGACGTTGTACGTGTTCTGCGCGAACCCGCTGCCGTCGTCCACCACCGCGCCGTCGCAGTAGCGGGCCTCGACGATGTCCTCACGGGAGGCGATGATCCCCTCGCCGTGCAGGAAGCCGTGGATCAGCTCCACATCGCTGCCGGGGGTGCGCATCGTCAGGGAGAGCTGCTGGCCGTTCAACCGGATGTCCAGGGGCTCCTCGACGGCGACATGGTCGCCCTTGCGGCCGGCGTACAGCCGACCGTCCCGCACTCGCACGGTGCGGATCCGCTTCGTCTCGGTCACCCTGCCCATGGTCAGAGCCTAGTTGGTGCATGCCGGCAGTTCCGCGCGGAGCCGTTCAGGATCCGAGGGCAGCGAGCGGGAACGTGGACACGCCGTTGTCCAGCTGCATGGTCGCTCCCGTCCCCGTGACGACGGCCGTGAACACCGGGGGCCCGGCGTGCGTTGCGATGTCCTCCACCGTCACTCGGAGCTTTTCAGCGGCTGCCCCAGCTGCGCGGCCTCCGAGCTTGACCTCGACCGCGGCCCAGCGTCCCCCCGGCCAGGTGAGGACCGCATCGATCTCCCTCCCGTTCGAATCCCGATAGTGATGGACCTGGGCGCCCGAAGCCTCGCCAAGCGCCATCAGGTCATGCACAACTGCGGACTCGAAGATCAGCCCGAGAGTCTCAAGGTCCCGCCTGAGATCGGCTGACGTCGCCCCGAGAGCAGCGGCCGACAGGACAGGATCGGCCAGATGGTACTTCGGCGACGTTCGCACCCGAGCCTTGGATCGAAGCCGCGGGATCCACGCGGGGACCGCCTCAACGACGAACATCCGACGGAGCACTTCGATAAGGCTCGCCAAGGTTTCACGAGCCATCGATCCCGCCACCGGCTCGAGGTCCTTCAGTATCGCCGCTTGCGTGACTTCCGAGGCGGTGGACCGCGCAAAGGAACGCAGCAACTGGTCGATGACAACGGGCCTCTGTCGCGTGGAGGCGAGCCGGGGAAGGTCGGTACGCGCCACCTCTCCGAGGTATGCCCGGGCCTGCCGCAGTGCACCCTCTTCCGAAAGGTCCACCAGCCCCGGAAAGCCGGAGCGCACCACACCCGCGATGACATCGTCAAGAGTCGGAGCAGCAGCGACAGTCTCCACGGGCTCTCCATCAAGGAGAGACCGCAGGGAGACCGAGCCCGTAGAGCATCCCTTCTCAAACCAGGTCAGAGTGTGCTCCCGAACCCTGAGGAAGCGCCCTGCACCGGAATGTCGCGTCACATCGTCAGAAGGGACCGCTGACCCGGTGAGGATGAATGACCCCCGATGTCCGCCGAGGTCGACTTGTCGACGCACCCGGTTCCACATCTCAGGCATCACCTGCCACTCATCGAGAAGCCGGGGCTGTGCACCGTCCAGCAGCACCTGCGGTGCGACTTCGGCGAGCTCTTGGGCCTCCGGCGAATCGAGGAAGACGTAGCTCTCCGCCAGATTCAGAGCCGTCATCGTCTTCCCACACCCCCGTGGCCCCTCGATGATCACCGCCCCGGAGCCGGCCAAAGCCGATGACACGACTGCGTCGACCACGCGCGGGCGATACGCCACGCCGAAGTTCGTCAAGGTGTCCACGCCGCCACTCTAGAGGACGAACGATGCAGGTCACAGGTTGTGTCCGGCATTCTGCAGGATTCTTGATCGACATCCTGCAGAACGACTATTCGACATTCTGCAGAAGGCCAGGTCGGCAAGCTGCAGACACCGGTTCCGGTTGCCCGCCACCCACCCGACTGTCGCGTACTGTTCGAGGCAACGGGCCACCTCCAACCCAGAGCACACGTGCCCCACACCGCGAGGGAGCCTCGATGTACCGGACCCGGATATGGCCGCTGCCGATCTTGATCGCCACCCCCTTGCTGGTCTGGGCCTTCCACGATCGCGCCGGCTGGGGGCACTCGTTCGGCGTGGTGGTGATCGGTCTGCTGCTGACGATCCTGGCCGTGAGCTGCAGCGCGCTGCCGTACAGCACCTTCCGCACCGCCGTCACCGGGATCGTGGTGCTCTGCGTGGTGGCGCCCTTCGCCTCCGGGATCGTCTACGGGGATCCGCTGGTGGCGGTGCCGTTCCTGGCCGCCCTGGGGGGCGCGGCCGCTCTGGTAAGGGCGCCGCAGGCGCCCCGGCCACCGCAGGCGGGTGCGCCCGCCCCTCGCTGAGCAGGCTCGACGGCGCCCGCTGAACAGCCCGCAGCCCACCCCACCGAGGTGGCGGGGCGGGCTGCGGTGCAGGGACCGGTCCGGGGGCCGACGCAGTCGGCGTGGCCGGTTCCGGACCGGCGGGATCGGCGCGGGTGCGACCGATCAGTTCTTGACGACGGCGCCGGCGAGCAGGTTGAGGGACTCCTCCAGGTCGTCCGCCGGAATGGCCGGGAAGCCGACCTCCTTGGCGAGCTTCTCGTCGACCTTGGACCAGTCGTAGGTCAGGGACACCTCGGTGGAGTCGGCATCGACGGGCTTGAGCTCGTACAGCCACTCCCAGCCCCCGGGCTCGTCCTTGTTCTTCTCCTGGGCGGGCTGCCAGCCGATCATCTTGTTCTCGTCGAAGGCGGTCACGTGGTTGTGCATCACGTAGTCGCCGCCGTTCATCTCGGCGTGCATGTTCATCACGAACTTCTCGCCGGACTTGGTGATGCGCTCGGTGTTCTCGGCAGAGCGCACCATGCCCGAGCCGTCGAACTCGTGATGGCGGGCAGGCAGGGTGAGCACCTCGAAGATGTCCTTCGCGGGGGCGTCGATGGTGCGGGTGACGGTGAGGGAGGTCTGGTTCTGGTTCATGTCGCCACCATGCCGCACACGCCTGGAAATGTCACCCACACTTCGAGATCGTCCCCCGGGCGCCGAGACCTGGTTATCGAGCTGACCTGCGGTGACGTCGACCGCTCGACCGCGCGGTTCCGCGACCGTGAGTCGCACCGGCGGGCGCAGGATCGGGTGCGCGTCAGACCAGGCCCTTCTCCCCTAGCCAGTCCGTGGCGATGGTGGCGGAGTTCGCCTGCTCCTCGACGCTGCGCTGGTTGATCGCCACCAGGTCGTCAGCGCTGAGCTGCTCGATCACGCGCTCGATCGCAGCGGCGGCGGTCTCGTCGACCTTCTCGGTGACCAGGGGAACCACGTTCTGCGGCAGGATCATCGACTCCGGGTCCTCCAGGACCACAAGGTCGTTGGCGGCGATGGCGGGGTCGGCGGTGTAGATGTCCGCCAGCTGCACGTCACCATCGGTGAGGGCCTGCACGGTGAGGGGGCCACCGGAGTCCTCCACGGGCACCACGGTGACATCGACCCCGTAGATGCTCTTGGCGCCCTCGGGGCCGTACGGACGCACCTCGAACTCGCTGTTGGCAGCGATCCTCAGATCCGGGATGCCGGCCAGGTCCGCGATCGTGGTCAGGGAGTGCTCCTGGGCGAACGCAGCGGTCGTGGTGTACGAGTCCTGGTCGGAGGCCTCGGCGAAGTCGAGCACCCGCAGCGCCCCGGGCAGGGCCTCCCCGAGCGCGGAGTGGATCTCCTCCGGCGAGGCGCTGGGGGCGTCCGGCTCGTAGTGCTGCAGCAGATTGCCCAGGTACTCAGGCAGCACGTCCAGCGACCCGCTCTCGAGCTCCGGCACGTACACCTCGCGCTGCCCGATCTGGAACTGCCGCTCGACGGTGAAGCCCTCGGCCTCGAGCACCTGAGCGAACAGCTCCGCGATGATCTCGTTGGAGTAGTAGGCCTGCGAGCCGATGACGAGCGTGCTGGAGCCCCCGGCACCGCCGCCGTCCGATGGCGCCGCTCCCTCCCCGCCGCCCTGCGCGGTGTCCTCCTCGAAGGGGTCGGAGCTCGAGCATGCGGCCGCGCCGAGCACGACCCCAGCGGTCCCCCCGGCTGCGAGCAGGGAGCGTCGGGTGCTGCGAATGGTCATGGCGAACTCCTACGGGTGGGTTCGGACGGGCTCGGGGCTCGAGGAACTCGGACGGGCTCGGGACCGTTCCAGGGTACGGGCCCGCGCGGGCCCGACCTCGACCATCCGGTCACCGGCCTCACACGCCGCGGGGCGCGGTGAGCCGCTGGACGCCCAGCAGCAGCAGGTCCAGAACCAGCGCCAGGGCGATCACCAGCACGGAGCCTGCGATCATCTGCGGGTAGTCCTGCGAGCCCAGTCCCAGGAAGATGTACCGGCCCAGACCACCGTTGCCCACGTAGGCCGCGAGCATGACGGTGGCGACGACCTGCACCGTCGCGCCGCGCAGCCCGCCGATCAGGAGCGGGAGGCCCAGTGGGATCTCCACCCGCGTGAGGATCTGCATCTCGGTCATGCCCTGCGCGCGGGCCGCGTCCACAGTGGCCGGGTCCGCCGATTCCACGGCGGAGTACGCGCCGGCCAGCAGGGACGGTACCGCGAGCACCACGAAAGCAAGCAGCGGGGCTGTGAGGCCGATGCCCATCAGCAGGGCGAACAGGGTGACCAGGCCCAGGGTGGGCAGTGCGCGCGCCGCCCCGGCGGCCATCACGACGATCCCCTTCCCGCGCCCGGTGTGCCCCACCAGCAGGCCCAGCGGGATCGCGATCAGGGCAGCGACCAGCACCCCGAGCGCCGTGTACCCGAGGTGCTCCAGCATCCGCGCGGGGATGCCGGAGGGGCCGGTCCAGCGTGCGGGATCGGCCATCCACTCCAGAGCCTGCCCCAGGGGACTCCCGTTCATGCCGCCGCCCCCGTGCGCTCGCGGCCCCGGGAGCGCCGCGGGGCGCCCCGTCGGGTCCAGGGCATCAGCATGCGGCCCGCCAGGACCAGCAGTGCGTCCAGCATCAGGGCCAGCACTGCGGTGAGCACCACACCGGTGAGGATCTGCACCGGGATGCCGCGTCGGAACCCGTCCACGAACAGCATGCCCAGGCTGGGGACCCCGAGGACTCCCCCCACGGTCACCAGCGACACGGTGCTGACCGCCACCACTCGCAGCCCGGCCAGCAGCACCGGGCCGGCAAGCGGCAGCTCCACCGCCCAGAATCGGGCCGCCGGTGCGTACCCCTGGGCAGTGGCGGAGCTGAGCACGTCGCGGTCCACCGAGCGGAAGGCGTCGGAAGCAGAGGGCACCATGAGCGCGAGCCCGTACAAGGTGAGCGCCAGGATTATGTTCACGGGGCTGCGGAACCCCGTGCCCAGCATGCCCGGAAGGAGCACGAACAGCGGCAGGGAGGGAATCGCGTACATGAGACCGGAGGCGGTGGTGATGCCGGTGCGCAGCCAGCCGGCGGCATTGGCCAGCTTCGCGAACGGCAGGGCGAGCAGGAACGCGATCAGGATGGGCGGCAGCGACTGCGCCAGGTGCGCTCCCGTGTACGCCACGATCTGGTCGAGGTTGGACTGCAGCCAGTTCACGTCATGTGCTCCCCGGCGGTGCGGTCATGGTCGAGCACGCCGGTGGCCCGCCCGTCGGCGTCGACCACCACGCGCCTGCCGTCGACCTCCTCGAGGTGCAGGGTGCGCGTGCCGCGGTCCGCACCCACGAAGCGGGAGACGAAGTCATCGGCAGGTCGGGCCAGGATCTCCCGCGGGGCGCCCTGCTGGGCGATGATGCCCCCGGGACGCAGCAGCACCACGCGGTCCCCCACCAGGAATGCTTCGTCGATGTCGTGGGTGACGAAGACGATGGTCTTGCGCAGCTCGCGCTGGAGGCGGAGCAGCTCCTGCTGCAGGTCCGCCCTGACGATCGGGTCCACCGCGCCGAAGGGCTCGTCCATCAGCAGGATGTCCGGATCCGCTGCAAGGGCCCGCGCCACCCCCACGCGCTGCTGCTGGCCACCGGAGAGCTGGGCGGGGTACCGGGTGGCGACCTGCTGGTCCAGTCCCACCAGCTCCAGCAGTTCGGCGGCGCGGGTGCGCGCATCGCGACGCGAGGTGCCGCGCAGCACGGGGACGGTGGTGATGTTGTCCAGCACGGTGCGGTGCGGAAGCAGCCCGGAGGCCTGCATGACGTAGCCGATGGAGCGGCGCAGCTGCACAGGGTCCAGGTGCGCCACGTCCTCGCCGTCGATCAGCACGCGCCCGGCAGTGGGGTCGACCATGCGGTTGATCATCCGCATCAGGGTGGTCTTGCCGGAGCCGGAGGAGCCCACCAGGACCACGCTCCGGTGCGAGGGGATCTCGAGGGTGAAGTCCTCCACGGCCACCGTGCCGCCGGGGTACTCCTTGCGGACGTTCTCGAATCCGATCACCGTGTGCTCCGTACGACGGGGAGAGGCGGTGTGCTCCGCCGGGCGACCCACAGTAGCGGAGATCGCCGCGGCCTCTCAGACCGGGATCGGCACGATCGCCGGGTGGCGCATCACCGAGAGGGTGCGACGGTCCACCACCAGGGCCTCTCCCTGCTCGAGCTCGAGGTGGTCGGGCTGTGGGATGCCCGTGGACGCCACGATCACGCGCTCGGGGTCGATGCGGTAGCGCAGGGTGTAGTTGTCCGGGTGATGGTGGGGCTTGGCCTGTGCCGGGTCGTGCTGCTGGTACGCCACCAGCAGGTCCGGGGTCATGTACAGGCAGTTCAGTGCCTCCGGCACCCGGGTGCCGTAGCGCAGGCACAGGGCGGTGATCTCCGCGGCGGCGCGCTGCACGGCGACGACCGGCTCCTCGGTGCGGGCGTGCAGCTCCACCAGGGAGAAGTACAGCTCCGAGTCCGTGGTCCCTTCGGGCACGCGGCCACCGCGGGAGAGGATCTCCTCGCGCAGGGGGCCCGAGAGGTCGAACTGGCCGTTGTGGGCGAACACCACGTCGCCCTCGCGGAAGGGATGGGTGTTGGTGATCTGCAGAGGCAGGCCGGGGCTGGCCTTGCGCAGGTGCACCAGCATCATGGGGCCGTGCGCGGCGGCGAGCGCCTCCCGGTAGGCGGTGGACTCGCGGGCGACGTCCAGCTGCCGCAGGATCTGCGGGGTTGACCGCTGGGCGGGGCCGTCCTGCTCGAACCACGCCACGCCCCAGCCATCCCGGTGCAGCTCCGACAGCTCCGTGAACGGCTCCAGCTCGTGGGCGATGGCACGGTCCAGGGAGATGCGCTCACGGCTGACGACACCGAGCAGACGACACATGGGAGGGTCCTTCTTCCGTGGGACGGGGGTTCCGCAGCGGGTGTTCTCCGGAGCGGGTTGTGCTGGGGGAGTTCGACGGAGCGAGGTCGCGCAGCAGCGGGTGCACGCTGCCTGCTCAGCCGCCCGTCGCGCGCGCCTTCATCCGTGCGTCCAGCGTCAGCGCCACCCGGGTGAGCAGGAAGTTGATGGCGATGTAGATGACCGAGACCACCACGTAGGTCTGCACCAGGTAGCGGGTGATGGAGACCATCGTCTTGCCCTGGAACTGCAGCTCGTTGAAGCTGACCACGTAGCCCAGCGTGGAGTCCTTCAGCAGGGTCACCAGCGCCAGGATCAGGCTGGGCAGCACCAGGCGCACGGCCTGCGGCAGCACCACGTGGAGCATGGAGTCGCGCGGGGTCAGGCCGATCGCGGCAGCGGCCTCGTGCTGGCCCTTGTCCACGGCGTTGATGCCGGCGCGGAACACCTCGGCGGTGGTGGCGGAGGAGACCAGGATCATCGGGATCACCAGCATCCAGAACCGCGGCACGTTCACCCCGTAGGCGGGCAGGGCCAGCAGGAACGCATAGACCACCAGCAGCATGGGGATGCCACGGAAGAACTCGATCCAGCAGGTCACCGCCGCGCTGAGCGGGGTGATGCGGGAGAGCCTGCCCAGGGCCAGCAGCAGGCCCAGCGGGAAGGCGACCACGGCGGCCATGGCGGTGGCCTTCAGGGTGCCCATCAGGCCCTTGCCCAGGAAGGCCAGGTAGTCGGCGCGCAGGTACACCACCCACTTGCCGGGATCGAGCTCGCCGTTCATCGCGAACTGCCGCAGCCCCAGCGCGATCACGCCGAGGATCACCAGCACGCTGAGGATCGACAGGACCAGGATCCGACGGCGGCCCTTCGGGCCGGGCGCGTCGAACAGCACCTGGGTGGCGGTGTTGGTGCGTGCGCTCATGCCTGCGCTCCTGCCTGCACGTCGAGTGCGCGGTCAGGGCTGCGACGGCGGGTGGCCGACGGGGACACGGCGCGCTCCAGCACCCCGCCCAGGTAGGCGCCGCCCAGGGACAGCACCAGGTACACGGCACCGGCCACCAGGAACATGGCGACCGCCTGGGCGTACTGGATGTTGAGCCTTTGGGTGACGCCGGTGATCTCCATGACCGCGATCGCGGAGCACAGTGAGGAGCCGATGACGGTTCCGATGAACACGTTCACCAGCGGCTGGATCATGGTGCGGAACGCCTGGGGCAGCACCACGTGGCGCAGGGTGCCGAAGAATCCCAGCCCGATGGAGCGCGCGGCCTCCGCGTGCCCCACCGGCACCGTGTTGATGCCGGAGCGCACGTTCTCGCACACGAAGGCAGCTGAGGACAGGGTCAGGCCCAGCACGCCGCACCAGAAGTACGGCAGGGTCAGCCCCACGTCCGGCAGTCCGAAGGCGATCAGGATCAGCAGGCTCAGCAGCGGGATGTTGCGGAAGATCTCCACGTACACCGTGGCCGCCCACCGCAGCGGCGGGATCGGGCTCACCCGGCACACGGCCAGCACCGTGCCCACGACCAGGGCGAAGACGTAGCCCAGTAGGGTGAGCGCGACGGTGGTCGCGATGCCCTGCAGCAGCAGGGGGATGTTCTCGCTGATGGCGTGCATGGGGACCTTCCTGGGGCGCCGACGGGGCCGCGCTGTCGGGCGGGCCCCGTCGGTCAGGCGATGAGGATCAGGCGGGCAGGTCGCCGGGGACGGGCGGCTCGGGGGCGTCGCCCGGGACGACCTCGCCGATGGTGGCGGTCCAGAGCTTCTCCCAGGTGCCGTCGTCGATGATCGCCTGCAGGAAGGTGTTGACGAAGTCCAGGGCGTCCTCGTCGTCCTTGGACAGGCCCACGCCGTAGGGGTCGTCCACGAAGGGCTCGCCCACCACCACGACGTCCGGATCGGCCTTGGAGTTGCCCAGCAGCACGCCCTGGTCAAGCACGTAGGCGTCGGCCCGGCCCTGCTTGAGGGCGGCCACGCAGGACTCGTTGTCCGGCAGCTGCTGCACATCGCCCGGATCGGTGACGTGCTCCTCGATGGCCTGGATGCCGGTGGAGTTGGACTGGGTGACCAGGTTCTTGCCGGTGAGGTCCTCGGGCCCGGAGATCGATTCGGCGTCCTCGGCGCGCACCTGGATGGCGGTGCCGGAGAGGTAGTACGGGCCGGCGAAGTTGATGACCTCGAGGCGCTCGGGGGTGATCGAGTAGGTGGCGATCACGCAGTCCACGGTGCCGTTCTGCACCATGGTCTCGCGGGTGTCGACGGTGGTGTCGATGTACTCGACCTTGTCCGCGCCGTCCTCGCCCAGGATGTAGCGGGCCAGCAGCTGGGTGATGCCGGCGTCGAAGCCGGTGGGGTTGCCACCGGAGGTGTCGGCCAGGGAGAACACCTGGTTGGCGACGGTGCCGCCACGCTTGAGGATGCCGGCCTCCTTGATGCGGGTGGCCCAGGCGCTGGCCTCGATGGCGGCGTCCTCGGCGACGGGACCGGAGGCGACCGCATCGGCGAAGCCGCCGCCTGCGCCGCCCTCGCCACCGCCGTCGGAGCCGCCGCCGTCCCCGCCCTCGCCGCCGAGCGAGGGGCCGTCACCGGTGTCGGAGCCGCAGGCTGCCAGGGCGGCGCCGAGGGGCAGCGCGGCGGCGGCCGCGACCAGGGCACGGCGGCCGGGGCGGAAGGTGCTGGTGGTCATGGTGTTCTCCGTTTCATGGGGTGATCGTCAGGTGCGGGAGTTCGTGGGTGCCGGTCGGTGCCGGCCGGGTGTCAGTGAGGCAGGATCTTGGACAGGAACGCCTTGGCGCGATCACTGCGGGGGGCGGTGAAGAAGGCCTCCGGCTCGCCCTCCTCCACGATCTCGCCCTGGTCCATGTAGACCACGCGGTCGCACACGTGGCGGGCGAAGCCCATCTCGTGGGTGACCACGAGCATGGTCATGCCCTGCTGGGCGAGTTCGGTCATCACGTCGAGCACCTCGTTGATGACCTCGGGGTCCAGGGCGGAGGTGGGCTCGTCGAACAGCAGCGCCTTGGGCTTCATCGCCAGTGCGCGGGCGATGGCCACGCGCTGCTGCTGGCCGCCGGAGAGCGCCGCGGGCAGGGAGTTCGCCTTGTCCGCCAGGCCCACGCGCTCCAGCAGCTCCCTGGCCTGGGCCTCGGCCTCGGCTTTGGGGACGCCGCGCACCTTGCGCGGACCCAGGGTGACGTTGTCGATCGCCTTGAGGTGGGGGAAGAGGTTGAAGCTCTGGAACACCATGCCGACGTCGGAGCGCAGGGCGGTCAGGGCCTTGCCCTCCTCGGGCAGGGGCTCGCCGTCGATCAGGATCTCGCCGTCGGTGATGGTCTCCAGGCGGTTCACGCAGCGGCACAGCGTGGACTTGCCGGAGCCGGAGGCGCCGATCAGGGCCACCACCTCGCCGCGGTGGATGTCCAGGTCGATGTCCTTCAGCGCCTGGAAGTCGCCGAAGAACTTGGTGACCCCGCGCACCGAGATCAGGGGCTCGCCCGACTGCCTGGCACGCGAGGGCTCACGCTGCTCCGCGGGGGCGCCGGGTGTGCTGCTGGTCTCTTCCATGCACCGAGAATGTCTGGTGCGACCGCCTACTGTCCAGCAAGCGGAATAGTTGTTTACATTTCGGAATGTATTTGTGACCGCCCGGCGCTCATGGGGGCGGGCGCCGCAGGGTCCTCCTGCGGCGCCCGGTCACCCGTCGATGCGATCGGCCGGCTGTCGCTCAGCCCTGGTAGCCGCGCTGGTACACGGCGTCGAAGGGCAGGTGGCTGGGCTGGCGGTGCTCGATGGAGCTGTCCACCACGGCCTTGGCGGTGCGCGCGGCTTCGAGCGGGGTGGCGCCCTTGGCCAGCTCGGCGGTGACGGCGGCAGCGAGCGTGCAGCCGGCGCCGTGGATGCGGTCCTCGCCGGTCTTGGGGCTGCGCAGCTCGACGGTCTGCTGGCCGTCGTAGAACACGTCCACCGCGTCGGCGCCCTCCAGCACCACGCCGCCCTTGGCGAGCACGACCACGTCGTAGGCGTCGTGGATGCGGCGGGCGGCCTCGGTGAGGTCCTCCACCGACTCGATGGCGTCCATGCCGGACAGCGCCAGCGCCTCGAAGTGGTTGGGGGTCACGAAGGTGGCCTTGGGCAGGATCTTCTCCTTGAGTGCGTTGTCGGTGTCCAGCGCGTGGCCGAACTCCTGCCCCTTGCAGATCAGCACCGGGTCCAGCACCACGTTGGTGAAGGAGTGCTCGGCCAGGGCGGCGGCCACGACGTCGATGGTGGCCGGGCTGCCCAGCATGCCGATCTTGACGGTGTCGATGTCGTGCACGCCCGTGCAGGCCTCGATCTGATCGGCGATCACCTGGGGCTCCACGGGCACGAAGCGGTGGTTCCAGTTGTCCTTCGGGTCCATCGAGACGATGCAGGTCAGCGCCGCGCAGCCGAAGGTGTCGAGCTGGTGGAACGTCTTGAGGTCGGTCTGTGCACCGGCGCCTCCGGTGGTCTCGGAGCCGGCGATGGCGAGGGCGACGTGAGTCATGTGTCCTTCCTGAACTGTGCTGCGGGTCCCGATCGTGCGAGCCCGCCGGTGATGGGTGTGCCGCGGGCTCCCAGGGCTCCGTGCCCGTCCCTGCGGCGATGGCCGCGCGCTCCCAGGGCCTCCCGTGTGCCGGGCGCCCGTCGCAGCAGCCGGGTCGCGCGCTCCCAGGGCCACCCGTGTGCCGGGGACCCGTCGCAGCGACCGCAGTCCGATCCTACTCGGGTACAGTGCCGTGCGTGCCCAGGCCCGATGCCGTCACGGCCGAGGAGGCCGGCGCCCCACCCCGCCCGTCCCCGCACGGTGCCACCGTTGGCGAGCGCCCTGGGCGCGGTTCGGGCTCCTCCCCCCGTTCCCGCACCGGTGCCCTGGCCGCCGAGCACCTGCGGCCCACCCTCACGTTCCTCACCGTGGGCGGGCTGGTGTTCCTGTTCGACGCCGCGCTGTACAACCTGCTGGTGTTCTGGGACCCCGCGGAGGGATGGGGACAGGGGCTGATGCACGGCCACCCGCTGGCCGCCAAGCTGCTGACCATCGCGGTGGCCTCGTGCCTGACCTACCTGGGCAACCGCCTGTGGACCTTCGGGGACCGGCCCCGCCCCCACACGGCTCGCTCGATAGCGCTGTTCGTGCTGGTGAACCTGATCGCCGCGGGGCTGCAGCTGGGCTGCTTGGGCTTCTCCCGCTACGTGCTGGGCCTGGACTCAGTGCTGGCCGACAACGTCTCCGGGACCTTCATCGGGCAGATCGTCTCGACCACCTTCCGGTACGTGACCTACGGACGGTACGTGTTCCCCCGCGAGCGCTGACCTCGCTCTGACACACTCGGGCCATGGACACCTCCGGCCCCTGGACCCGCGCCTCCGGCGCCACCGGACTGCTCACCGACGGCATCGCCCGCCCCACGGTGTTCGCCCGCATCTCCGCCCGCGCCGCGCAGACGGGCGCGGCGAACCTGGGGCAGGGGTTCCCGGACACCGACCCGCCCCACAAGGTGGCCGAGGCCGCGATCGCAGCGATCCGAGCCGGCCACAACCAGTACCCGCCCGGGGCCGGCGAGCCCGTGCTGAGGGAGGCGATCGCGCTGCACCAGCAGCGCCGCTACGGACTCGACTGGGACCCTGCCGGGGAGGTGCTGGTGACAACCGGCGCCACGGAGGCGCTGGCGGCCACCGTGCTGGCGCTGGTGGAGCCGGGGGACGAGGTGGTCACCCTGGAGCCCTTCTACGACCAGTACGCGGCCCTGATCGCCCTGGCCGGCGGGGTGCACCGCACCGTCCCGCTGCGCATCGCGCCGGGTGCCGACGGGGACCTGGCCACCACGGTGGACGCCGCCGAGCTGCGCTCGGCCTTCGGTCCCCGCACCCGGATGGTGATCGTGAACTCGCCCCACAACCCCACCGGGGCGGTGCTGGATCGGGAGGTGCTGGTCGCGATCGTCGAGGAGGCGGTGCGGCACGACGCGCTGATCGTCACCGACGAGGTGTACGAGCACCTCACCTACGGTCCCGCCCACGTCCCGATCGCCACGCTCCCCGAGGCCCGTGAGCGCACCGTCTCGATCTCGTCGGCGGGCAAGACCTTCTCGGTGACGGGCTGGAAGATCGGCTGGGTCACCGCGCCCTCTCCCCTGGTCACCGCCATCACCGGGACCAAGCAGTGGCTCACCTACACCTCCGGGGCGCCCTTCCAGCACGCGGTGGCGGAGGGCCTGCGCATGCCCGACGAGGCCATCGCCGGCATCGCGGATGACCTGCGAGAGCGTCGGGACCTGCTGGTGGCGGGGCTGCGCTCGGTGGGGTTCACCGTGGGGGTGCCGGAGGCCGGCTACTTCGTGGTGGCCGATGCCGCGGGCCTGGGCGAGCCCGATGCCGAGGCGCTGTGCGAGCGCCTGCCCACCGAGGCCGGGGTGGCCGCGATCCCCCTGACGGCGTTCTACCGGCCCGGCAGCGCACAGTCCGCCGCGGCCGGCTCGCTGCTGCGCCTCGCGTTCTGCAAGGACCGCCCCACCATCGAACTGGCCCTGGAGCGCCTGGCCGGCTGGTCCGGCCGCTGATCACGGCACGCACCCGCCGATCCCTCCGACGGCCGCCACGCGGACGGCCCGCCCTCCCCGTGCGGGGTGGGCGGGCCGTCGGGCGTCACAGCAGGTGGGTCACTCGGCAGCGACCCACACCTCCTCACCGTCGAAGTCCAAGAGCACCGACACGTTGAACGAGCCCTTCTGGACGGCATCGGTGGGGATGGTGAAGGGGATGTTGAACTCACCGGTGCCGCCGTCGTACAGCTCTCCCACGTCCATCGCGTCGTTGGGGACCACGAGCGGAGCGGACATGTACGAGTTGCCGCTGTCGGCCACGTAGTTGGTGCTCAGCAGCAGCAGAGGCTCGACGCTGCCGGAGCCGCGGTAGGTGAGCGTGACGGGAACCATGATGTGGACCTCGCCCTCGCCCGGATCCTCGTTGAACTGGTTCGTCTCCTTGATCTCTTCGGTGGCGTCCCAGTTCACGTTGCCGAAGCTGATCTCCAGCTCGCCGTCCTCGGTATCGGGGAGGACGAAGGTCTCACCGGCCCCGTAGGGGTTCTCACGCGTGCCCTTGTCACCGTCGCCGGCAGGCTCGGTGGTGTCGTCCCCGCCCTCGGGCTCGGTGGTGTCATCCCCACCCTCGGGCTCGGTGGTGCCGTCCGGATCGGGTGTCTCCTCCTGGGTGGTGGTCGTGTCACCGCCACCCGTGGGCGGATCCTCCTCGCCACCACGGGTGAATAGGAAGATGCCGCCGCCGATGATGCCCACGATGAGGGCCAGCACGGCACAGCCGGCGCAGATCAGCAGGGGCAGCTTGGAGCCGGACTTCTTCTCGCCCTGCTGCGGGGCGGCTCCCTGCGCACCGTCCCCGTAGGACGGTGCGTAGCCGGAGTTCGGCGAGCCCTGGCCGTAGTCCGAGTAGCCGGCGTTGGGGGAGGGCTGGCCATAGGCGTCCTGGCCGTAGCCCCCCTGGCCGTAGGCGTCCTGCCCGTAGGCGGCGTTCGGCGAGGGCTGGCCGTAGCCGTCCTGGCCATTGCCCTGGGGTTGTCCGTAGGGATCGCCGGACTGCTGACCCCATCCGTTCTGCGGTGGCTGCGACATGTTCTCTCACCCGGCGCTGTAGCACAGCGCCGTACCCCTCTCACGACACGACGGTATGTCGGGCCCGTCGCCCGACACGCATATGGTACGTGTCCCGAGACACGTTCTCGGCCGCAGAATGTCGCTTTCCGATCACGAATCGGTGCCGGAGCCGAACCGGTTCCCATGAAAGGTGCGGCCGGCACCGCTCAGGGCCGCCCCACTGCTGTCCAGGTAGGGGGTGATACCGCCCCGGTGCCGCGGGAAGCCCGCCCCCAGGATCAGCGCGAGGTCCACGTCCTCCACGCGCTCGACCACATCGGCGTCGAGCATCAGTGCGATCTCCTCCGCGAGCCCCTCCAGCACGCGATCCAACAGGGCCTCCCCCACGGGAGCCTGCGCAGAACCGGTGCCGTCGGGAGCGAACACCTCCGCCACCACCGGGGACACCTCGGGCTGAACGCTGCCTCGGCGGGACTCGGTGAACCGCACCTTCCGCTCCACCATGGCCGAGAGCCCCGGGGACGCGTGGAAGCGGTCGCCCAGCTCCTGGACCAGCACCTTCCCGACATGGTCGGCGACCGCGTGACCCACCAGGTCCAGCAGGGCCAGCGGGCGCATGGGCAGGCCCAGCGGGTCCAGGGAGGTGTTCACCTCGACCGGATCGGCGCCGGCGTCGAGGGAGGCCAGCACCTCGCCGAGCACGCGGAACAGCAGGCGGTTGACGATGAAGCCGGGCGCGTCGGCGCTGCGCACGGCGAACTTGCGCAGGCGGCGCACCACCTCGAGACCGGTGGCCAGGGTGGCCTCGTCGGTGGCGTCGGTGTGGATCACCTCCACCAGCGGCATCTTCGCGACGGGGTTGAAGAAGTGCAGGCCGACCACGCGCTGCGGGTGCTGGAGATCCGCGGCCATGGCGCTGACCGAGAGCGAGGAGGTGTTGGTGACCAGCAGCGCCTCGGGATCCAGCACGCCCTCGAGCTCGCCGAACACGGACTTCTTGATCGCGAGGACCTCGGGGACGGCCTCGAGCACCAGGTCGCAGCCGGCGAGGTCGGCCACGTCGGTGGTGGCGTCCAGCAGCTCGGCGATCCGGGTGGCGGTGGTCTCGTCGAGGCTGCCGCGGGCGGCCGTCTGGGCGATGACCTCGCGCGCGGCGGCCAGGCCCTTCTGGGCGATGCCCTGGTCAAGGTCCCGCATGATCACCGGGACCTGCAGGCCCAGGGCGAGCTGGGCGGCGATCTGGGCAGCCATCAGGCCCGCCCCGGCCACGCCGACGCGGGTGATCTCCCGGGCGCCCTCGACGGGGGTGCGGCCGGGCTTGCCGCGGCGCAGCATCTCGGCGGAGTACAGCGAAGCCTTGGCTCCGTCGGAGCGCACCAGCTGCCCGAGGGCCGCGGATTCGCGTGCGAGCGCATCGGTCAGCTCGCTGCCGGGCAGCTGCTGGAGCAGTTCGAGAGCGCGGGCCGCGGCGGGGGCGCCCCGGGGCGCCCGCCCGGGCGGC
>NZ_JALXKT010000057.1:0-20062 GCF_025144775.1 Brachybacterium sp. p3-SID957
CCCGGGCGGGCCCGCCGGGGCCCCCCCCGGGGCGGGGGGGGGCCCCGGGGGGCGCGGGGCCCGGGGGCGGGGCGGGCCCCCGACGGCCTCACCAGCGGTAGTGGGCGAAGGCGCGGTTGGACTCGGCCATCTTGTGGGTGTCCTCGCGACGCTTCACGGACGCACCGAGACCGTTGGAGGCATCGAGGATCTCGTTCATGAGGCGCTCGGTCATGCTGTTCTCGCGACGGGCGCGGGAGTAGCCGACCAGCCAGCGCAGAGCGAGGGTGGTGGAGCGGCCGGGCTTGACCTCGATCGGCACCTGGTAGGTGGCACCGCCGACGCGGCGGGAGCGCACCTCGAGGCTGGGACGGATGTTGTCTAGCGCAGCCTTCAGGGTGACCACCGGGTCCTGGCCGTTCTTCTCACGGCAGCCCTCGAGGGCGCCGTAGACGATGCTCTCGGCGACGGTCTTCTTGCCGTCCAGGAGGATCTTGTTGATGAGCTGGGTGACCAGCGGCGAGTCGTAGACGGGGTCCACGACGAGCTGGCGCTTGGGAGCTGCTCCCTTACGAGGCATTACTTCTTCTCCTTCTTCGCGCCGTAGCGGGAACGGGCCTGCTGGCGACCCTTGACACCCTGGGTGTCGAGGGAGCCGCGCACGATCTTGTAGCGCACGCCGGGCAGGTCCTTCACACGGCCGCCGCGGACGAGCACGATCGAGTGCTCCTGGAGGTTGTGGCCCACACCCGGGATGTATGCGGTGACCTCGATGCCGGTGGACAGACGCACACGCGCGATCTTCCGCAGGGCCGAGTTCGGCTTCTTCGGGGTGGTGGTGTAGACGCGCGTGCAGACACCGCGGCGCTGGGGCGAGCCCTTGAGCGCCGGCGTCTTCGAGGCGGAGGACTTGTCCTTCCGCCCCTTGCGCACCAGCTGCTGAATAGTTGGCACAGATTCTCTTCCTGTTCGGCCCCCGGAACTGTTGACTCCGGAGGATCGACATCTTCGACCGCTGCCTGCGTGGCGCCGCAACGGACGGCGACCCGGTTCGCCGCCCCCATGCCCGGGAAGCGGTGGCGGACCGACCCGCCCGACCGGTATGGGACCGGCCGGTCGTCGGAGGACCGTGATCGATGCCCGCGCTGCGTGGCCGGGCATGGCCGCCGCACCGATTTCGGGCACACCGCGAGGATCCGCTCCTCGCGGGGGACCCCCCTCGCTGCTCCCCGGAGGGGCGGCGGGTTCGTCCCAGCTCACGACCAGAGGGCACTCCGGACGCTCTGACAGTCTACGGAGGCCCGGCGGGCAGGGTCAAAGGGATGAGGACGCTCCGACGCACATCACACCGGGCGGGACCAGCAGGGCTGCTCCACGACGCACCTCGGCCGCAGCACCGGCGCGAGCCGGCCTGCGGCCGAGGAGGATGAAGCGGAGTGGATCAGCGAATGCCCAGCTTCTTGGTGCACGCGGGCCAGGCGCCCCAGCCCTGACCGGCCTGGACCTTCTTGGCGATCGCGATCTGCTGGTCGCGAGTGGCCTGGTTGGCGTACGGGGCGTACTGGCCACCGCCGTAGGCGCGCCAGGTGCCCGCGGAGAACTGCAGGCCGCCGTAGTACCCGTTGCCGGTGTTGATCGACCAGTTGCCGCCGGACTCGCACTGGGCCAGTCGGTCCCACACGGAGCCCGAGGGCGCCGTGGGCGCGGGAGCCGAGGAGCGCTCGGAGCTGCGAGAGGACTCGGAGGAGCGGGAAGGCTCCTTCGTCTCGCTCTTCTTCTCGCTCTTCTTCTCGGTCTTCTTCTCGGTCTTCTTTTTCGTGGCCGGCTGTGCCTTCTCCTCCTGCACGGGGGCGGGCTCCGGTTCCGGCTCCGGCTCCGGCTCCGGCTCGGGCTTCGGCTTGGTGCCCACCAGGGTCACCTGCGCCACGGGCTCGGTCACGACCTTCTCGGAGACGACCTGCGACTCGGTGACCTCACCGTCGACCAGCTTCTCGGAGACGACCTTCTCCCGCGAGCCCTCCTTGCCGGCGACCTTCACCTTGGTGGTGCCCTCGAGGAGGGAGGCGTCCTTCTCGGTCTTCTTCTCGAAGGGGATGGTCTCGGTCTCGGTGCGCTCGGTCTGGCGCACGCGCTGCACGGTGATGGTGGCACCGTCCTCGAGGTTCGAGTCGCGGTCCACGGACGCGGTGTCGGTGTCCTCGATGTCGCGGAGCACCGCGCGCATCGCCTCGTCGACGGTGAGGGCGGCGACCTCGAAGGTGTCCTGGCCGTACTGGCCCACGAAGGTGACGGTCTTGAGGGTGACCACCTCGACGTCGTTGCCGTCGGCGACCAGCTCCGTGCCGGGCTCCGGGGTGATGCGGGCGCCCTCGGTCTCGAGCTCGAGCTCTTCCAGGGCGTCGGAGACGGTGGTGCCGGTGGTGAGCAGCTCCCGGGGCTGGCCGTCCACGGTCACGGTCACGGGGGTGCGCTCGATGATCTGGATCTGGGTGCCATCGGTGACCTGCTCATTGAGTCCCGGGATCACCAGGTCGGTGTCCTTGACCTCGATGCCCTGGTCCGCGAGGACCTCGGCCACGGTGGGGCTGAAGGTGCGCACGTGGGACTCCTCCCCGTACGCATCCACCGTCACCACGTTCGACATCGCGTACGCGGTGCCACCGCCGCCGACGCCGATGACGCAGGCCGTCGCGGCCGCGATGATCCACGGGGTCTTCTTCACTGTTCCACCTGCTCCTCGCCGCCGCCAGGCGGTCCGTCGTTCCTTGGGTCCGTGGGCCCCGGAGGGGGCCGGGCGGGAATCGGCGCGATCGCGTGCTCGACTCGAAGGAGCCGAGGCGCCGCGGGGGAAGAACGCGCGGAGTGCCGCCGTCCCCCATGCTCCCGCGCGCGGCGGGGCCTCGTGAAGGGTCCCGGCCAGACCTTGGCCAGGGACCGGAGGGGTCTTTACCCGCTCGTGAACATGCACGCGCCCCAGGTCACGCTGAGGAACGCACGGCGTGGCGGCCCTCACGGGCACGGACCATCCAGCGGCCCTGTGACAGACCGCAAGCAGGGGCGGCCCCACCCGGAGGTGGGACCGCCCCTGCTGATCTGGCCGACCGCATCCGCTCCCCCGCTCTCACCGGCTGTGACCGGTGGAGGCGGAGGGGGATCTCAGCGGGTCAGCGGAAGTCCGTGCGGAACGGATCGGCGTAGTCGATGTCGTCCAGGTTCACCGAGCCGGTCTGGCCGAAGCCGGAGAAGTCCAGCTCGTCGTACCCGGGCACCTGGTACATCTGCGCCTTGGCCTCGTCCGTGGGCTCCACCGCGATGCGGCGGAACCGCGGCAGGCCGGTCCCGGCGGGGATCAGCTTGCCGATGATCACGTTCTCCTTGAGCCCCATGAGCTGATCGCTCTTGCGGTTCAGGGCGGCCTCGGTGAGCACGCGGGTGGTCTCCTGGAAGGAGGCCGCCGACAGCCACGAGTCCGTCGCCAGCGACGCCTTGGTGATGCCCATCAGCTCCGGGCGACCGGAGGCGGGCTGACCGCCCTCGGCGAGCACCCGACGGTTCTCGGTCTCGAAGGCCACGCGCTCGGCGAAGTCGCCGGGCAGCAGGTCGGTGTCACCGGACTCGATGATCGTCACGCGGCGCAGCATCTGCCGCACGATGACCTCGATGTGCTTGGCGTGGATGTCCACGCCCTGCGAGATGTACACCTTCTGGACCTCGTCCACCAGGTGCTGCTGCACGGCGCGGGGGCCTAGGATGCGCAGCACCTGCTTCGGGTCCACCGAGCCCACGGTGAGCTGGTGGCCCACCTCGACGTGGTCGCCGTCGGAGACCCGCAGGGTCACGCGCTTGGACACGTTGTAGGTGATCGGATCGGTGCCGTCGTCGGGGGTGACGGTGATACGACGCTGCTTGTCGTTCTCCTCCACCTCGACGCGGCCCGCGGACTCGGTGATCGGCGCGAAGCCGGCCGGGGTGCGGGCCTCGAACAGCTCCTGCACACGCGGCAGGCCGTGCGTGATGTCGCCGTCGGCGCTGGCCACACCACCGGTGTGGAAGGTACGCATGGTCAGCTGGGTGCCGGGCTCGCCGATCGACTGGGCGGCGACGATGCCCACGGCCTCACCGATGTCCACCAGGTGACCGGTGGCCAGGGAGCGGCCGTAGCAGGCGGCGCAGGTGCCGACGGCGGAGTCACAGGTGAGCACGGAGCGGATCTTGACCTCGCGCACTCCCCCGGCGACCAGCTTCTCGATGAGCACATCGCCCACCTCGTCGCCGGCCGCGGCCAGCTCCTGGCCGTCCTCACCGGTGACAGCGGAGGCGAGCACACGCCCGTACACGGTGGTCTCCACGTTCTCGTGGGCCACCAGCGCACCGGCCTCCTCCACCGCGATCGGAAGCACCAGGCCCTTGGCGGTGCCGCAGTCGGCCTCGCGGACGATGACGTCCTGGGAGACGTCCACCAGACGACGGGTCAGGTAGCCGGACTGGGCGGTCTTCAGCGCGGTGTCCGCCAGGCCCTTGCGGGAGCCGTGCGAGGCGATGAAGTACTCCAGGACCGACAGTCCCTCCTTGTAGTTGGAGAGGATCGGACGCGGGATGATCTCGCCCTTGGGGTTGTTCACCAGGCCGCGCATACCGGCGATCTGGCGGATCTGCATCCAGTTGCCTCGGGCGCCGGAGTGCACCATCCGGTAGATGGTGTTGGTCTCCTCGAAGTTCTCGCGCATCGCGTTGTCGACCTCATTGGTCGCCTCGGTCCAGATGTCGATCAGCTCCATGTTGCGCTCGGCCTCGGAGACCAGGCCCAGGTCACGGTTCTCCTGCACCTGCGCTGCCTTGGCCTCGTACTTCTGCACGATCTCGGCCTTGTTCGGCGGGACCACCACGTCAGAGAACGCGAAGGACACACCGGAACGGGTGGACCAGGAGAAGCCGTAGGCCTTCAGGGCGTCCAGGGACGCGGAGACCTGCACCTTCTCGTAGCGCTCAGCCAGGGCATTGACGATCGAGCCCAGGCGCTTCTTGCCCACCTGGCCCTCGACGTACGGGAAGCCCTCCGGCAGCGTCTCGTTGAAGAACACGGTGCCCAGGGTGGTGGTGAGGGTGATCGGGTCGCCCTCGCTCCAGCCCTCGGGGGCCTCCCACCCGGTGGGCGGCACGATGTCGGTGAAGCGGATGGTCACCGGCGCGTTCAGGTCCAGCTCGCCCGCATCGAAGGCCATGATGGCCTCCGCCTCGGAGGAGAAGGAGCGGCCTGCGCCGGGGACGTCCTCGCGCACCGTGGTCAGGTGGTACAGGCCGATCACCATGTCCTGTGCGGGCATGGTGACGGGGCGACCGTCGGAGGGCTTGAGGATGTTGTTGCTCGAGAGCATCAGGATGCGGGCCTCGGCCTGCGCCTCGGCGCTCAGCGGCAGGTGCACGGCCATCTGGTCGCCGTCGAAGTCGGCGTTGAAAGCGGCGCACACCAGCGGGTGCAGGTGGATGGCCTTGCCCTCCACCAGCTGCGGCTCGAAGGCCTGGATGCCCAGGCGGTGCAGGGTGGGTGCACGGTTCAGCAGCACCGGGTGCTCGGTGATGACCTCCTCGAGCACGTCCCACACCTCGGGGCGGGCACGCTCGACCATGCGCTTGGCGGCCTTCACGTTTTGGGCGTGGGACAGCTCCACCAGGCGCTTCATCACGAACGGCTTGAACAGCTCCAGCGCCATGCCCTTGGGCAGGCCGCACTGGTGCAGCTCCAGCTGCGGGCCGTTCACGATCACGGAACGACCGGAGTAGTCCACGCGCTTGCCCAGCAGGTTCTGGCGGAAGCGGCCCTGCTTGCCCTTGAGCATGTCCGAGAGGGACTTCAGGGGGCGGTTGCCCGGACCGGTGACCGGTCGACCGCGGCGGCCGTTGTCGAACAGCGAGTCCACCGACTCCTGCAGCATGCGCTTCTCGTTGTTCACGATGATCTCGGGGGCACCGAGATCCAGCAGCCGCTTGAGGCGGTTGTTGCGGTTGATCACGCGACGGTACAGATCATTGAGGTCCGAGGTCGCGAAGCGGCCGCCGTCCAGCTGCACCATGGGGCGCAGGTCCGGCGGGATCACCGGCACGCAGTCCAGCACCATGCCGTCGGGCGAGTTGGTGGTGGTGCGGAAGGCGGAGACCACCTTGAGGCGCTTGAGGGCGCGGGCCTTCTTCTGGCCCTTGCCGTTGGCGATGATCTCGCGCAGGGACGCGGCCTCGGAGTCGAGGTCGAAGTCCTGAAGGCGCTTCTGGATCGCCTCGGCGCCCATGCCGCCCTCGAAGTAGGTGCCGTAGCGCAGCTTCATGGCGCGGTACAGCTGCTCGTCGCCCTCGAGATCGGCCACCTTGAGAGACTTGAAGCGCTCCCACACGTTGGTGACGCGAGCGATCTCGGCGTCGTACTTCTTGCGGATCTGGGCCTGCTCGCGCTCGGCGGAGTCGCGAACCTTGCGCTTCGCGTCGGCCTTGGCGCCCTCCTCCTCGAGCTGGGCGAGATCCTTCTCGGCGGTGACTGCGCGGTCGTTGACCGCGCTGTCGCGCTCGTTCTCCAGCTCCTTGATCTCCAGGTCGTGACGGGCCTGGAGGTCGGGCAGGTCCTCGTGGCGGGCGTCCTCGTCCACGGCGGTGATCATGTACGCGGCGAAGTAGATGACCTTCTCGAGGTCCTTCGGCGCGAGGTCCAGCAGGTAGCCCAGACGGCTGGGCACGCCCTTGAAGTACCAGATGTGGGTGACGGGGGCGGCGAGCTCCACGTGGCCCATGCGCTCACGGCGCACGGAGGACTTGGTGACCTCCACGCCGCATCGCTCGCAGACGATGCCCTTGAAGCGCACGCGCTTGTACTTGCCGCAGTAGCACTCCCAGTCCCGGGTGGGGCCGAAGATGCGCTCGCAGAACAGGCCCTCCATCTCGGGCTTCAGGGTGCGGTAGTTGATGGTCTCGGGCTTCTTGACCTCGCCGTGCGACCAGGCGCGGATGTCATCGGCGGTCGCGAGGCCGATGCGCAGCTCGTCGAAGGTGTTGACGTCGAGCACAGGTGTCCTTCTCTCGAATCGTAAGTCAGGCGGTCTGAGTGATCAGGGTCGAGGGGCGGGCCGACGGCCACGCAGGGCGTGGACCGTCGGGCCCTGTCTCTCAGACCTCTTCGATGGAGCCGACGCCCTCGTGGGGCCGGCGGGACAGGTCGATGCCGAGCTCCTCGGCGGCGCGGAAGACCTCCTCGTCGCTCTCCCGCACCTCCTGGGCGGTGCCGTCGGAGGAGAGGACCTCGACGTTCAGGCACAGCGACTGCATCTCCTTGAGCAGCACCCGGAAGGACTCCGGGATGCCGGGCTCGGGGATGTTCTCGCCCTTGACGATCGCCTCGTAGACCTTCACGCGGCCGGAGATGTCGTCGGACTTGATGGTCAGCAGCTCCTGCAGGGCGTAGGCGGCGCCGTAGGCCTCCAGGGCCCACACCTCCATCTCGCCGAAGCGCTGGCCGCCGAACTGGGCCTTTCCGCCCAGGGGCTGCTGCGTGATCATCGAGTACGGGCCGGTGGAGCGGGCGTGCAGCTTGTCGTCCACCAGGTGGTGGAGCTTCAGGATGTACATGTAGCCCACGGAGATCGGCTCGGGGAACGGCTCACCGGAGCGGCCGTCGAACAGGCGCGCCTTGCCGTTCTCCTTGACCATCCGCTCGCCGTCCCGGTTGGGGCGGTGGTTGGCGATCAGGCCCTCGAGCTCATCGGCGGAGAGGCCGTCGAACACGGGCACGGCCACCGGGGTGCCGGGCTCACCGTGCAGGGCCGTCTCGGGCAGGTCATCCACCGCGGCGGAGCCCTTCTCGAGGTCCCAGCCGTTCTTGGCCACCCAACCCAGGTGGGTCTCCATCACCTGGCCGATGTTCATGCGCCCTGGCACGCCCATCGGGTTGAGGATGATGTCCACCGGGGTGCCGTCCTCGAGGAACGGCATGTCCTCGACCGGCAGGATCTTGGCGATGACGCCCTTGTTGCCGTGGCGGCCGGCGAGCTTGTCGCCGTCGGTGATCTTGCGCTTCTGGGCCACGTACACGCGGACCATCTCGTTGACACCGGTGGGGAGGATGTCGCCATCCTCGTCGTCGGTGAACACGCGCACACCGATAACGGTGCCGGACTCGCCGTGGGGCACGCGCAGGGAGGTGTCACGCACCTCACGGGCCTTCTCGCCGAAGATGGCGCGCAGCAGGCGCTCCTCCGGGGTCAGCTCGGTCTCACCCTTCGGGGTCACCTTGCCGACCAGGATGTCGCCCGGCTCCACCTCGGCGCCGATGCGGATGATGCCGCGCTCGTCGAGATCGGCCAGGACGTCGTCACCCACGTTGGGGATGTCCCGGGTGATCTCCTCCTTGCCCAGCTTGGTGTCGCGGGCGTCGACCTCGTGCTCCTCGATGTGGATCGAGGTGAGGACGTCGTCCTGGACCATCCGGGAGGACAGGATGATGCCGTCCTCGTAGTTGTGGCCCTCCCACGACATGAACGCCACCAGCAGGTTCTTGCCCAGCGACAGCTCGCCCTGATCGGTGGAGGGGCCGTCGGCGAGGATCGAGCCTGCCTCGACGCGGTCGCCCTCGTCGAACAGCACGCGCTGGTTGTAGCAGTTGCCGGCGTTGGAGCGCTGGAACTTGCCGATGGGGTAGGTCTGACGGGTGCCGTCATCGGCCATCACGGAGACCAGGTCCGCGCTGAGCTCCTCGATGACGCCGCCCTTCTCGGCCACCACCACGTCGCCCGCGTCCACCGCGGCACGACGCTCCATGCCGGTGCCGACCAGCGGCATCTCCGGGCGCAGCAGCGGCACGGCCTGGCGCTGCATGTTCGAGCCCATCAGCGCACGGTTGGCGTCGTCGTGCTCGAGGAAGGGGATCATCGCGGTCGCGACCGACACCATCTGGCGGGCCGAGACGTCCATGTAGTCGACGTCCGTGGCGTCCACCAGGTCCGGCTCGCCGCCGGCCAGGCGCACCAGCACCTGCTCCTCGGCGAAGCGGCCGTCGTCGGTGAGCTTGGCGTTGGCCTGGGCGATGACGTGGCGATCCTCGTCGTCGGCGGTCAGGTACACGATCTCGTCGGTGACCTGGCCGTCGGTGACCTTCCGGTACGGGGTCTCGACGAAGCCGAAGGGGTTGATGCGGGCGAAGGTCGCCAGCGAGCCGATCAGGCCGATGTTCGGCCCCTCAGGGGTCTCGATCGGGCACATGCGGCCGTAGTGCGAGGGGTGCACGTCGCGCACCTCCATGCCCGCACGGTCGCGGGACAGACCGCCCGGGCCCAGCGCCGAGAGACGACGCTTGTGGGTCAGGCCCGACAGCGGGTTGTTCTGGTCCATGAACTGCGAGAGCTGCGAAGTCCCGAAGAACTCCTTGATCGCCGCCGTCACCGGGCGGATGTTGATCAGGGTCAGCGGGGTGATCGCCTCGACGTCCTGCGTGGTCATGCGCTCGCGGACCACGCGCTCCATGCGGGACAGGCCCGTGCGCACCTGGTTCTGGATCAGTTCGCCGACCGCGCGGATGCGACGGTTGCCGAAGTGGTCGATGTCGTCGGTCTCCACGCGCACGGTGTGGCCGTCGGCGCTGGTGTACTCGGTGAGGCCCTCGTGCAGGGCGACGATGTACTTGATCGTGGCCACGACGTCCTGCAGGCGCAGGCTGGACTCGGACAGCGAGCCGTCCACGCCGAGCTTCTTGCCGATCTTGTACCGACCCACCTTGGCCAGGTCGTAGCGCTTGGGGTTGAAGTAGAGGTTGTTCAGCATGGCCTCGCCCGCATCGCGCGTGGGCGGCTCGCCCGGGCGCTGCTTGCGGTAGATGTCCATGAGGGCCTCGTCGGTCGAGGAGATGCGGTCCTTCTCCAGGGTGGAGCGCATGGACTCGAACTCGCCGAATTCCTCGAGGATGTCGCTGTGGGACATGCCGAGGGCCTGCAGCAGGGTGGTCACCGACTGCTTGCGCTTGCGGTCGATGCGCACGCCGACCTGGTCGCGCTTGTCGACCTCGAACTCCAGCCAGGCGCCGCGCGAGGGGATGATCTTCGCGGAGAAGATGCGCTTGTCGCTGGTCTTGTCGATCGTCTCCTCGAAGTACACCCCCGGGGAGCGCACCAGCTGCGAGACGACCACGCGCTCGGTGCCGTTGATGATGAAGGTGCCCTTGTCGGTCATGAGCGGGAACTCGCCCATGAAGACCGTCTGGGTCTTGATCTCGCCGGTCTCGTTGTTCATGAACTCGGCGATCACGTACAGCGGAGCGGCGTAGGTGAGGTCCTTCTCCTTGCACTCCTCGACGCTGTACTTCGGGTCGTCGAAGGTGTGGTCCCGGAAGGACAGCGACATGTTGCCGGCGAAGTCCTCGATCGGGGAGATCTCCTCGAGGATGTCGGCCAGACCGGAGGTCTGCGGGACGTCCTCGCGCCCAGCGGCGGCGGCCTCAGCGGCACGCTCCTGCCAGCGCTCGTTGCCCAGCAGCCAGTCGAACGACGTGGTCTGCAGGCTCAGGAGATCCGGAACGTCGATCGGATCGCCGAGCTTGGCGAAGGTGACGCGCGGCGAGGCGGTGCGACGGGAGATGTCGGTGGTGATATCGGTGCTCGAGGCAGCCAAGGGGGGTCCTTCCAGGCCGATGACGGAATCCCAGGCGCGGCGAACACCCCGTGAGGTGAAGAGACTTGCCGATGGCCGGCATGATGCCGAGATGACAGAGCCGTGATGACGGAACGGGGCGAGGCACAGCGCAAAATCCGAGCATACACAGACTCGCGGATGGACACAAGGGTCGCTGCGCGACGGGTCCATCCGCGTCGGCCGCCATATGCCTGGCGCGGAAAGGCGAGGCCTCCTGCCCGTCTTTCTCGACGTGGCTGCCGGTGCTCACGCGTTCCCGTGCGGTGACGGGAGGGGCTCCGTTCCGTGGGCGGCAGGAACAGCTTCGTACGTCACACAGGATGCTGACTATTCGCCCGCGAGTCAAGCAGCGGGCCGCGTGTCGGTGGTGAAGGCCAGAGCACATGGCGGCCAACCCCCGCGCCCGACCCGCACCGAGGGCCCCTCCGGACGGATCCGGAGGAGCCCTCGGCATCGCACTGTGCTGTGCGGATCAGCGCCTGCGCAGCCCCACCATCAGGGCACCGCCGCCCAGCAGGGTCAGCGCGGCAGCAGCCATGCCCCAGGCCTCGACTCCGGGGGCGTTCCTCACACTTCTCTCGGTCACGAAACGATCACGGACGCTACCACTGGGCGGGAACGGCGGAAGGGCCGCCCCGCGGCTGCGGGACGGCCCTTGCGTCTGTGATGCGCGTGCTCGCCGGGGCGAGCACCGGATCACTTGAGGGTGATGGTGGCGCCGGCGCCCTCGAGCTTCTCCTTGGCGGCCTCGGCGTCCTCCTTCTTGACGCCCTCGAGGACGGGCTTGGGGGCACCGTCGACGAGGTCCTTGGCCTCCTTCAGACCGAGGGAGGTCAGGGCGCGCACCTCCTTGATGACGGCGATCTTGGCCGAGCCGGCGGACTCGAGGATGACGTCGAACTCGTCCTTCTCCTCCTCGGCGGCGGCCTCGCCACCGGCGGCGGCGCCACCAGCGGCGGCGACGGCCACGGGGGCGGCGGCGGTGACGTCGAAGACCTCCTCGAACTGCTTCACGAACTCGGAGAGCTCGATGAGGGACATCTCCTTGAAAGCTTCGATGAGCTCGTCGGTGCTGAGCTTCGCCATGATGGCGTTCCTTCCTGTCGGTGGGACCTGGTCCCTGGGTTCCGGTGCATCCGCGTGGGGCGGGTGCGTGGTACTTCAGCGGCGCTGGTGCGCCAGGTCATGCGGCCGGTTCGCCCCATGGGGCGGCCGACGGTCCAGCGCGATCGCGCTGGGCGGGTGCGGGAGCTGAGCCTGGGCTCAGGCCTCCTGCTTGACCCGCAGCGCGTCCACGGTGCGCACTGCCTTGGACAGCGGCGCATTGAACACGGCGGCGGCCTTGGACATCGACGCCTTCATGGCACCGGCGGCCTTGGCCAGCAGGACCTCGCGGGACTCGAGGTCCGCGAGCTGCTGCACATCGGCCACCGAGAGCAGGTTGCCCTCGAAGTAGCCGGACTTGATGACGAGCTGTTCGTGCTCCTTGGCGAAGTCACGCAGAGCCTTGGCGGGCTCCACCGGCTCACCCTTGATGAAGGCGATGGCGGTGGGGCCGCTGAGCTGACCCTCGAAGACGTCGATGCCGGCCTCGCGGGCGGCGATCTCGGTCAGCGTGTTCTTCACCACGGCGTACGTCGTCTCGGAGCCCAGAGCGCGACGCAGCTGCTTGAGCTGGTCCACGCTGAGCCCGCGGTACTCGGTGACGACGGCGGCGTCGGAGCTGCGGAACAGCTCCGTGATCTCCGCGACGGCGTCGACCTTCTCGGGGTTCGCCATGGCCCTCCTTCCAGAGGTCTCGCGCCGCCGGGTGAAGGTCTCCGCGCACGGGAAAGGCCTCGACACGCAGGTGTCGAGGCCCCGGGGCCGCACAGCACGTGCTCGGTGCCCCCATGGGAGCACCGGGCACGATCGAGCGACGGTCGTCCTGATTCACCTGCGCAGGCCATCCCGTGCGGGATTTCTTCGGTCCCCCTCAGGTGAGGGCGACGACCGGCGGTCTTCGGTACCGGCAACTGTACCCGCTCCCGAGGCTGTCCCGCCACGGGGCGACGGGCGGAGTGGGTCACACGACCGGCTGAAGCCGGTGATCTGCCCCACAGTCAATGTTGTCAGTTCGACGCTAAGGGACCCACGTCCCGGTGGGCATTGCCGGAGGGGCGAGTGTCGGGGGCATCCTCGCCCCGGAACCTCGCCCACCTCATCTGGTCGTTCTTCCGCCAGCATTCATCAGACCATCGAAACTGCAGGCGAGGACGGGACCAAGGGCTCTGCTCGCCTCAGCGCACCCTTCCGCCACGACGAGCCGGGCGCCCCCTTCCCCGCCGCGGCCCCACGGCAGCAGGAGCTCCCCGCGCCCCTTCAAAAAGCATTCTGCCCTGCGCTTTCACCCAGTGCGGCGCCGTTGACGAAGTGAGGGTGGCAATCGACCGGGCATCCCTCTAGCGTGATCGGTGACGGACCACCACGGGCCGTCGGCTCCCCCGCTCGCGGGGCCGAGCAGCCGAGACCAGAGGCAAGGACAGAACCGAGATCATGACCGGCAAAGCCGACAGCGCGACCACCTCTACCCGCAGCTCCACCGCGGCTGCCATCGACACCCTCGCCGAGCGCGCCTCCGAGGCCCTGGCCGCCTTCGACTCCTTCGAGCAGAAGGAGATCACCGCGATCGTCCATGCGATGGCCCTGGCGGGCGTGGATCAGCACATGCCGCTGGCCAAGCTGGCCGTCGAGGAGACCGGCCGCGGCCTCTTCGAGGACAAGTGCGTCAAGAACATCTTCGCCACCGAGTACATCTGGAACTCGATCAAGTACGACCGCACGGTGGGGATCATCGCCGAGGACAAGCAGAAGGGGATCATCGAGATCGCCGAGCCGGTCGGCGTGGTCGCGGGCGTCACCCCCGTCACCAACCCCACCTCCACCGTCATGTTCAAGTGCCTGATCTCGATCATGACCCGGAACCCGATCGTGTTCGCCTTCCACCCCAGCGCGCAGAAGTGCTCGGCCGCAGCCGCCCAGGTGATGCTGGACGCGGCCGTCGAGGCCGGCGCGCCCGCCCACTGCATCCAGTGGATCGAGCAGCCCTCGCTGGAGGCCACCGATGCCCTGCTGAACCACCCGACGGTGGCACTCACCCTGGCCACCGGCGGTTCCGGCATGGTCAAGGCCGCCTACTCCACCGGCAAGCCGGCGCTCGGCGTGGGCCCCGGCAACGTCCCGGTGTACATCGAGCGGACCGCGAAGGTGTCCCGGGCCGTCAACGACCTGCTGATCTCCAAGACCTTCGACAACGGCATGATCTGCGCCTCCGAGCAGGCCATCATCGTCGACGAGGAGATCGCGGAGCAGGTGCTCGAGGAGTTCCAGGCCTTCGGCGCCCACGTGGTCACCGAGGCCGAGCGCAAGAAGCTCGAGGCCTTCATGGTCACCGAGAAGGGCGGGATCGCCGCCTCCGTGGTCGGTCAGAGCGCCGAGGACATCGCCCGAGGCGCGGGCATCGAGGTGCCCGCCGGCACCAAGCTGCTGATCGCGCCCATCGAGGGCGTCGGCGAGGAGCACCCCCTCTCCCGCGAGAAGCTCTGCCCGGTGCTGGCGATGCTCACGGTGCCCGGCAAGAAGGAGGGCTTCGACCTGGCCCAGCAGATGCTGGAGTTCGGTGGCCTGGGGCACACCGCGGTCATCCACACCTCCGACGCCGCCATCGAGCGCGAGTACGGACTGCGGATGAAGGCCTGCCGCATCATCGTCAACGCCCCCAGTGCCCTGGGCGGGATCGGTGACGTCTACAACGGTCTGCTGCCCTCACTCACCCTGGGCTGCGGCTCCTACGGCCACAACTCTGTCTCCCGCAATGTCAGCGCGGTGGACCTCATCAACGTCAAGCGGATCGCGGAACGGCGGAACAACATGCAGTGGTTCAAGGTGCCCCCGAAGACCTACTTCGAGCGGTACTCCGTGCAGTACCTCCAGAAGATGCCGGAGATCAAGCGGGTCTTCATCGTCACCGACCCGGGCATGGTCCAGTTCGGCTATGTGGACGTGCTGATCGACCACCTCAAGCAGCGCCGCGAGGAGGTCGCCTGGACGATCTTCTCGGACGTGGAGCCCAACCCCACCTCCACCACCGTGTTCAAGGGCGCCCAGTGGATGCGGGACTTCGAGCCGGACTGCATCATCGCCCTCGGCGGTGGCTCCGCGATGGACGCGGCCAAGGGCATGTGGCTGTTCTACGAGCACCCCGAGGCCAGCTACTTCGGCATGAAGCAGAAGTTCATGGACATCCGCAAGCGCACCTACCGCTTCCCGAAGCTGGGCCAGAAGGCGGAGTTCGTGGCCATCCCCACCACCTCCGGCACCGGCTCGGAGTGCACCCCGTTCGCGGTGATCACCGATGCGGAGACGCACGTGAAGTACCCGCTGGCGGACTACGCGCTCACCCCGACCGTGGCGATCGTGGACGCCCAGTTCGTGGACACCGTGCCGAGGCGCACCGCAGCCGACTCCGGCCTGGACGCGCTCACCCACGCGATCGAGTCGTACGTGTCGACCATGGCCAGCGACTACACTCGCGGCCTCTCGATCCGGGCGGCACAGCTGATCTTCGAGAACATGCGGGCCGCCGTGCTGGAGAACGACATGGAGGCCAAGGAGAAGATGCACAACGCCTCGGCGATGGCCGGCATGGCCTTCGCCAACGCGTTCCTGGGCATCGTGCACTCCCTGTCGCACAAGTGCGGGGCGGAGTTCGAGATCGCCCACGGCCGCACCAACGCGATCTTCCTGCCTCACGTGATCCGGTACAACGCCACCAAGCCGTTCAAGCACGCGATCTTCCCGAAGTACGAGAACTACCGGGCCGACAAGGACCTCGCGGACTTCGCACGCTTCATGGGCTTCCCGGCCGCCACCACGGAGGAGGGCGTGCAGTCGCTGATCGACGAGGTGACCCGCCTGGCCGAGGATCTCGGCGTCGAGCTGAGCCTGAAGGCCAACGGCGCCACCCAGGAGCACCTGGACCGGGTGATCGACGAGCTCGCCTACCGGGCCTTCGAGGACCAGTGCACCCCGGCCAACCCCAAGGAGCCCCTGGTGATCGAGCTCAAGGAACTGATCCAGGACGCCTTCGAGGGCGAGGTCGGGTACACCAAGCGCACCGGCGGCGTGGTGAAGGAGCCCTCCACCACCGCCTCGGCCGTGGCGATCGGCGAGAAGGCCCCGGCGGCCGATGCGACCGACAACGACGCGGACGACACCGCGGAGTTCGTCGACTCCGTGGATCCCGAGCAGGAGCGGGAGCAGGGCAAGGCCTGAGTCGCTGAGCGGCTGAGCAGCTGAGAGGAGGGCCCCGCACCGGTGATCGGGGGGGGGCCCTTCGCTGAGTGCGGTCAGCCGCGCACAGCGGCTTGACCTCTCGTCCGTGATCTAGATGTACTGATCGGGGACGTTGATCAATCGTGACAAGGGCGGCTGGTTGCCGCAGGCCGTGTGGGGACGATGATGGTTGTAGTAGTGCAGCCAACCGTCGAGTTCGCGGCGGCGTTCGGCCTCGGAGTTGTAGCAGCGGGCGTATGCCCAGCCGTCGGCCAGGGTGCGGTGGAAGCGCTCGATCTTGCCGTTGGTCTGCGGCCGATACGGTCGGGTGCGCTTGTGCTTGATGCCCAGTTCGGCGCAGGTGTCTCGCCATAGATGTGACCGGTAGGCGCCACCGTTGTCGGAGAGCACCCGCTCAACGGCCACCCCGCGGGCGTTGAACCACTCGACCGCCCGGATGAGCACGCCAGTGGCGGTCAGCGCGGTTTCGTCGTCGCGGATTTCGGCGTAGGCAACGCGAGAGTGGTCGTCGATGACGGTGTGCACGTAGGCCTTGCCCATTAGCGGGTCGTAGTGCTTGCTCCGTGGCCTGTCCGGTGTGGCAGCTCGGTTCTTCTCGCCTTGTTGACGGCCGACGTAGCGCCAGCCTCCGCCGTCGGGAATGTTGCCGAGCTTCTTCACGTCGACGTGGAGCATCGCACCGGGGTGGTCATGCTCGTAGCGGCGGACGGGCTCACCGGTGGCGCGGTCGACGTGTGAAAGGCGGTTGAGGTGAACGGTGGTGAGGATGCGATGGACCGTCGAGGGGGCGATGCCGAGACGGCAGGACAATTGCACGGGGCCTTCGCGCAGACGCAGCCGCAGTTGAATGCAGCGCCGTGTGGTCCTCAGACTCGTCTTGTTCGGTGAGCGGCGAGGCCGCGATGACCGGTCTTGCATGGACTCGCCAGTCCGGTAGCGGTCTGCCCAACGCTTGACGGTGGGCCAGGACACCTGAAACCGCGCTGCGACCTCGCTGATCGGCCAGCCGTCTTCGACAACGAGCCGCGCGACTTTGAGGCGGTGTCGAGGGGTCAGTGCCGCGTTGGCGTGAGTCATCGATCGACGGTGGTGGGGTTGCCGACACAGAAGGAGTTTCCTTCGGGGTCGTGCATGACGGTCCAGGTCAACCCCGGGACGGTGCGCGTCTCCTGCTCGGTGGCGCCGAGCTGGCGTAGGCGGTTCACCAGTTCTTCGCGGTCGGCCCCGCCGCCGTCGAGGTGGATGCGGTTCTTGCCAGGGGTGGGGTGGCTCACGCGTTGGAAGCCGAGGGTGGGTTCCGTGTCGACCATGACGAAGTCGCCGTAGTCCGCCAGGACGGGGCTACCGGTCGCGGCTGACCAGAATTCGGCAAGTGCGTTCGGGTCGTGGCAGTCGATGGTGACCATTCGGATGGCGAAGGTTGGGCTGTTCATCGGTTCTCCTGAAGGTTCGTTGGGACAACGGTGTCGGGGTTGCTGTCGAAGTGGGTTGCGAGGGTGTTCAAGGTTCGGACGTGCTCGGTAAACACCTCGGGTGTGATGGTGAGCGCGTTGGGGCCGATGGTCGTTTCGAAAATAGCAGTGGCGGGGGTTGGGGCTCGTGCGGATGCGCAGTGCCAGACCGGGTCGCCCTTGTCGCATCAGTTCCTCGTGCGCGCGGGCAGCCGCGGCCGCAACGCCCAGCGACGCTTTTGCAGCCTTCAATGCCAGAACCGGGCGAAATCGGCCGCGTACCGAGCCCGCAACGTCGACACGTAGCCAGCGGCAGGCTCTTCGATCAACGTCTCCGGTCGGTACATCTAGATGATGCGGGTCGGGACATTGCCGTCTCCTGGGCGGAGTGCCACCGGGATGGCTCACGCAGACGACGCACCGGGCCGCCATCGACGCAGGGCTCGGTGCTGCGCGAGGGCCGCGATTGCGGCCATGACCAGTGCCGCCAGCACCGGTAGCACCGAGGTGGCCAGGAAGTATCCCGGCGGGAGGAATCCGTTGAACGGTGGAAGTGTGTAGGGGAACGTCGTGGCGAAGGCGGTGACACCGCCGGTGACGATGGCGGCCAGCAACGGGATCAGGACTCGACCGACTGCGACCCCGAGGGAGAGCCCCGGCCCGGGTGCCCACATGCTCAGCACCCCGAGCCGATCCGATGCTCCATCGGAGTCCCCGAGCACGACACCGGAGATCGCCAGCGCCAGCAGCACTGTTGCCACTACTGCGATCAACGGGTGCCAGCGGTAGAAGCTGTCGTAGCCGGTCCAGTAGCCCAGCAGCCACTCTTCGCCGATGTTCGACAGCTCGGGGCGGGGCAGCACCTGCTGGGACAGTTCGATCGCGATCTCCTCGCGGGGAAGATCCTCGCCGTCCAGTGAGACGGCATAGATTGCGGGCGCTTCCTCATCGGGGGAGATATCCCAGGCGCTGCCCACAGCGATCTGCACCTCGTCGATGCCACCGAGCATCCAGCGTCCTCTGTCGTCATCCACCCGATCCGACGTCTCCAGCGGACCATCGGTGCACGGCAGGCCGAGCGCTCTCAGCGCATCGCAGGATCCGGTGACCGTTGCGCGGACCGGGTCGCTCGGGGAGTTCCCGTATTGGGTCATCACGGCGATGACATCACCGTTGCCCGAGAGCGCATCATCCACGAGCTGCGGCGCCTCATCACCGCTGCGGGAGGTGTCCAGTACCAGCAGGGAGTCCCCGAAGCGGTCTCGCAGGGCGGCGGCCTCCCTGAATGCCGAGGTGGTCATGGTGCCGAGCGTCATGAGGTGGGCCACGAGGATGATGACCAGGGCCATGCCGGCACTGAGGCGTCGCACCGCTCCCGGATCGGCCATCATGAGGCGTCCTGCGACCAGGGCGCTCACGCTGCCGTATCGCTGTCCCCACGCGGCGAGGGCACGTGCTGCGAGCGAGGTGATGATGCCGATGAACCCGGGAAGGCAGATGGCAACCGCTGCTATGCCGCCGTAGGTGACGAACAGCCGCAGGGCGCTGAGCTCCCATCGACCAGTGTTCAGCCACGCGATGATCATCGCCACGGCAGCAAGCGGAAGCGGAAGCATCTGCCTGAGCTTGTCCGGACGCTGGGAGGACCGAGGGCGGGTGCCACGGTGCCGTCGGAGCTGGTTCAGCCCGAGCAGCATTGCAGCGGCAATGCTCGCGCCGAGGAGGACAGCGCCGATCACCCACAGCAGATGGGCCCGCAGATCCGCCGATTGGATCGTGTAGCGGCCGATCGGGATGTAGAGATCAAAGACCATCAGAGCAGTGATGACTGCCCCCGCGCTCGTGATGCCTACCGTGAAGGGAACCGCGAAGACACCGAGGAGGAAGGCGAGATCCTCCCTGCGCCCCGCGCCGAGGATGTGCAGCATCTGCCGCCGCTGGTCGCGTCGCGCGGATGCGGTGCGTGATGCGATGGCCATGAACAACATGGCGGGGGCGATGACGCCGAGCGTAAAACCGATGGTGATGTTCCAGATGCCCCGTTGGCGCGCGGGGCCGCCGGTCAGCCCTTCGCTGGTCAGCTCAACGGGGGAAGGCATTCCGAACGATGAAACGGAGTAACCGAAGGTCTGCTGCTCGGTTGCAGCGCTGGGTCGGACATATGCGATGCGCTCTTGGGGTGAGACGAGACCGTCTCCCTGTACCTGCTGCTGGGACAAGACTCCATAGCGCTCGGCGATGATTGCACCATCAGGATGAGCGGCAAGTGCTGGTGACAGCACGACGGTCCCGGGCTCCGGCCAGGCCTCCAGCCCGGGAGGGAGGGGAGTGGATTCCTCGGGGACGACGATGATGACGTCGACCCATCGGTCCTCGACCGCGTCAGCGACGATGCGCCACCGTGCTCCGTCTGCCGTGGCGTCCTCACCGGAGAACCAGCCATCTGCGATACGGCTGTGGTCGGTCTCGAGCCGCTCCTGAAACGTCGCGCAGATGATCCCGAGGAACCCTGTGGACAGCACCATCGCAGCCGTGGCCAGCGCGATCATCGCCGAGGCGATACGCCGCTCGAAGTGTGTGGCGTCCCCCCGCCACCCAAGGCGAAACATCGTGGCCGCCTGAGGGGTGCTTCGGCCGAT
>NZ_JALXKT010000058.1:0-19892 GCF_025144775.1 Brachybacterium sp. p3-SID957
GGTGGTTGCGGGCTCGGGGCCTCCGCCCCAGGGGGGGGGCCGGGGCGCCCCCCCGCCGTGCGGTGCGTCCGCCCCCGTCCCGCTCGTTGCCAGGTGCCCTGATGTCCACTGCCACCACCACGTCCGACGCTCCCCCCGGAAGGAGGCGCGGGCGCGAGAAGCTCCTCGACTGGAAGCTGCTGATCGGCATCGCCGTGGTGGGCGCCCTGCTGCTCGCCTCCCTGCTGACCGGGGTGTACGACGTGTTCGGTGCCGAGGGCGGCCGCCAGATGTTCGCCATCACCCGCGTCCCCCGCACCGTGGCCCTGGTGCTGGCCGGTGCCGCGATGGCCATGTCGGGGCTGATCATGCAGCTGATGACGCAGAACCGCTTCGTGGAGCCCTCCACCACCGGCACCACCGAATGGGCGGGGCTGGGGCTGATCCTGGTGATGATCGCGGCGCCGTCGGCCTCGATCCTCACCCGCATGGTGGTGGCGATCGTGTTCGCGTTCGTGGGCACCATGGTGTTCTTCGTGTTCCTGCGACGGGTCACGCTGCGCAGCTCGCTGATCGTGCCGATCATCGGCATCATGCTGGGCGCGGTGGTCAGCTCGATCTCCAGCTTCGTGGCCCTGCAGTTCGACGCCCTGCAGAACCTCGGCGTGTGGTTCGCCGGGTCCTTCACCTCCGTGCTGCGCGGTCAGTACGAGGTGCTGTGGATCGTGCTGGCGGTGGGCGTCGCGGTGTTCTTCGTGGCCGATCGCCTCACCGTGGCGGGCCTGGGCGAGGACATCGCCACGAATGTCGGCGTGAACTACCAGCAGGTGGTGCTGCTGGGCACCGGCCTGGTGGCCATCGCCACCGGTGTGGTCACCGTGGTGGTGGGGAACCTGCCGTTCCTGGGCCTGATCGTGCCCAACGTGGTCTCCATGATCCGCGGGGACGACCTGCGCTCGAACCTGCCCTGGGTGTGCCTGCTGGGCATCGCCGTGGTCACCGTGTGCGACCTGATCGGACGCACCATCATCATGCCGTTCGAGGTGCCCGTCTCCCTGATCCTGGGGATCGTGGGCGCGGCCGTGTTCATCGCCATGATCCTCAGGCAGCGTCGCCGTGGCTGACCGCGACCCGTACCCCATGAACCCGCGCCGCCTCGGGTCCCCGCCCGCCGACGGCGCGGCCGACGTCTCCACCGCCCCCACCGACACCGCGGTGGACCTGGATGCGATGGGCGCGCCCACCTCCCGCCAGGGCAACCGCTGGGCTGCGCGCCGCAAGGACCGAGGCGGAGCGGCCGGGACATCGGCCGGGGCAGGGGCCGGTGCCGCGCGCACCCGCGGCAGCTCCGGGGCGTTCCCGGGTGCCTCATCCCGGCGCCGCTATTGGATCGTGGTGGCGGGACTGGCGGTGCTGGCGCTGGCCTTCGGCTTCGGCCTGCTCGCCGTGGACAACCCCATGCCGCCCGGCTCCCGCGGCTTCTGGCTGATCGCCGAGCTGCGCGCCACCTCCCTGCTGGTGATGCTGATCGCCGCGTTCTGCCAGGCCACCGCCACCATCGCCTTCCAGACCGTCACCAACAACCGCATCCTCACCCCGTCGATCATGGGCTTCGAGTCCCTGTACACGGTGATCCAGACCGGCACCATCTACTTCCTGGGCGTGGCCGGGGTGGTGGCCCTGCAGGGCGCCGGGCAGTTCCTCGCGCAGGTGGCGATCATGGTGGCACTGTCGGTGCTGCTGTACGGCTGGCTGCTGCGCGGGCGCTACGCGAACATGCAGGTGATGCTGCTGATCGGCATCATCATCGGTGGGGGGCTGGGATCGGTCTCCTCCTTCATGCAGCGCCTACTGACCCCCAGCGAGTTCGACGTGCTCACCGCCCGCCTGTTCGGCTCGGTCACCAACGCGGAGGTCGAGTACCTCCCGTACGCGATCCCGCTGTGCCTGACGGCCGGGGTGCTGATCTGGCTGAACGCCCGCACCCTCAACGTGATCGCCCTGGGGCGGGACGTGTGCATCAACATCGGGGTGGACCACGGACGCCAGACCATCTACACCCTGGTGCTGGTCTCCGTGCTGATGGCGGTCTCCACGGCCCTGATCGGACCCATGACCTTCTTCGGCTTCCTGGTCGCCACCCTCACCTACCAGGCCGCCGGCACCCACGACCACCGCCGCCTGCTGCCCGTGGGCGTGCTGATGGGCTTCGTGGTGCTGGCCGGGGCGTACTTCGTGATGAACCACGTGTTCTACGCCCAGGGAGTCGTCTCCATCATCATCGAGCTCGTCGGCGGGACCGTGTTCCTCGCCGTCATCATGCGGAAGGGGCGCCTGTGATCACCATCGACACCGTGCGCAAGCGGTACGTCTCAAGCTCGGGCACCGTGGAGATCGGCCCGGTCTCCATCGAGATCCCCTCGGGCGGCGTGACCGCCCTGGTGGGGCCCAACGGTGCCGGCAAGTCCACCTTGCTCACCATGGTGGGGCGCCTGCTCGGCATCGACGAGGGCGCGATCGAGGTGGCCGGGTACGACGTGTCCTCCACCGCTTCCAAGGACCTCGCCAAGGTGCTCTCGGTGCTGCGCCAGGAGAACCACTTCATCACTCGCCTCACCGTGCGGCAGCTGGTGGGGTTCGGCCGCTTCCCCTACTCGAAGGGGCGCCTGACCGCCCTGGACGAGCAGAAGATCAGCGAGGCCATCGACTTCCTGAACCTCGAGGAGCTCGAGGACCGCTACCTCGACCAGCTCTCCGGCGGTCAGCGGCAGCGCGCGTACGTGGCCATGGTGCTGGCCCAGGACACCGAGTACGTGCTGCTGGACGAGCCGCTGAACAACCTCGACATGCAGCACAGCGTGCAGATGATGGGCCGCCTGCGCGATGCCGCCCGCGAGCTGGGCCGCACCATCGTGGTGGTGCTGCACGACATCAACTTCGCCGCGCACTACGCCGACCACATCATCGCGATGAAGGACGGCGCCGTGGTCGAGCACGGCCCGGTGGAGACGATCATGGACGGCGCCGTGCTCTCGCGCGTGTTCAACACCCCCGTGCAGGTGGTCGAGGGACCCAACGGGCCGCTGGCCGTGTACTACTGAGGCCGCCGCCGCTGGGACAGGCGCGAGCGGCCGCCTCGCCCGAGCGGAGCTGCCTGACAGGGCAGGGTCTCAGTGCCCTGAGTCAGCAGGGTCGCGGCCGGCGCGGCCGTCCGCCCGGTCCAGCTCGTCGATCCGCACCAGCTCGTCCTCGGCCAGGCGCAGCTGCACCGATCCCAGGTTCTCCACGATCCGCGAGGGGGTGACGGACTTCGGTATCGCCACGATCCCGCGCGCCAGGTGCCAGGCCAGCACCACCTGGGCGGGGGTGGCGCCGTGCGCCTGGGCGATCGCGGTGATCGCCTCGTTCTCCAGCAGATCGCTCCTGCCCTGCCCCAGAGGCCCCCAGGCCTGCGTGAGGATCCGGTGCTCGTCGTGGAAGGCGCGCAGCTCCCGCTGCTGGAAGTAGGGGTGCAGCTCGATCTGGTGGATCACCGGGACCACCCCGGTGGCCTCGATGATCTCCTCCAGCTGGGGGAGGGGGAAGTTGGAGACGCCGATGGAGCGCGTCAGGCCGCGCCGCTGCAGTTCGATCAGCGCCTTCCACGCCTCCAGGTACAGACCCTGCTGAGGGAGCGCCCAGTGGATCAGGAACAGGTCCACGTACTCCAGGTCCAGGCGCTCCAATGACGCTTCGCAGGCGGCGATCGCGTCGTCGAAGCGGTGGGCGTCGTTCCACAGCTTGGTGGTCACGAACAGCTCCTGGCGCGGCAGCCCGGAATCGCGGACCGCCCGGCCCACGCCCTCCTCGTTGTCGTAGAGCTTCGCGGTGTCCACGTGCCGGTAGCCGGCCGCGAAGGCCTGGCCGGTGATGTCGGCAGCGACGTCGGAGTCGACCTTGTAGACGCCGTAGCCCAGCTGGGGGATGGAACGGCCGTCGTGGAAGGTGAGGGTGGGGCTGGCGGGCATGGTCTCCTCCGGATCCTCGAGCGCTGCGGACCACCCTACGATGGCCCCATGATCCGAACCGGTGCCCAGGCGGCGGCGCATCCGGCCCGCCCGGGGGCGGCGCGATGACCCCGGCCCGGCAGCCGCGGCTGGCGCCGCTGGACCGGCCCGTCCCCGCCGAGCAGCCGCACTACGACCACCAGCGCGGCCACGCCCCGATCCGGGGCGGCTTCGAGCTGTACGGGCTGCTGGACACCCTGTTCATCGTGGCGGGCCTGGTGCTGTCGGTGTGGCTGGCCGGCCTGTACCTGCTGGAGGGCTTCTCGCTCACCCCGGTGCGGATGCTGTACCTGGTGGGCTTCTGGCTGCTGCTGACGTACATCGCGCTGCCTCGCCTGCACCAGCTGATGACCTGGATCTACCTGCCGGACTACTTCATCGGCCGCACCCGCACCGTCGAGGGCGTGCTGTCGGACCCGATCAACCTGGCCTTCGACGGCGACGAGGCCGATCTGCACGTGGCCATGCGCCGGGCCGGCTGGGTGCTCGCCGAGGAGCGCACCGTGGGCTCGGCCTGGGACATGGTGCGGGCCACGCTGCTGCGCCGCTCCTACCCGGAGGCGCCCGTCTCGGACCTGTTCCTGATGGGGCGGCGGCACGACTTCACGTACCAGCAGGAGGTGGGCGGCACCACCGCCAAGCGCCACCACGTGCGCTTCTGGAGGATGCCGCGCAGCTTCTCCCTGCCCGGCGGGTACCGGGCCGACTGGCTGGCCGCCGGCACCTACGACCGCGCCGTCGGCTTCTCCTTCTTCACCCTCCAGTTCACCCACCGCATCGACGAGAACATCGACGTGGAGCGCGACTACGTGATCGACACCGTGCGCTACGCCGACCCCCGGGTGCAGGTGGAGGTGATCCGTGAGTTCTCCGCTGCCTACCACCACCGCAACGGCCAGGGCGACCGGATCCGCACCGACGGCGACCTGCCGATCATCGACGTGGCCGGGGCCGCTGCGCGCTCCGACGGCGCCACCGCGATGATGCTGCAGCGGCACCGGCCCACCGGCACCAGCGTGTGGCGGGCCCGCGCCGTCTCCTCCGCCCACAGGGCACTGCGGCTGCGCTCCGACGCGAGCGGGCGGCAGCCTGCCACCCGCCCCGACCTGGCCGGTGCCTGGCACGAGACCCTCGACGACCTGCACGAGACCATCTCCGGCGCGGCCGACCATCACCTGCCGCCGCCCACCGTCGTCTTCACCGCCGCCCTGGTGCTGCTGCAGACGATCCCGGTGATCGCCCAATGGGTGGCCCGGGCACTGGGGGAGGACCTGTCGATGCTGTTCGCCGACGCCTTCCTGGTGTTCCCCGAGCCGACGGAGCTGATCCAGGTCTCGGTGTTCGTGGGAGCGCTCGTCGCGCTGGTGATCGGGGTGTTCCGACGCAGCCGCTGGGCCCGCGTGGGCCTGATGGCGCTGTTCACCGCCGATGCGGTGCTGCGCCTGCTGGTGGCCTCCACCGCCGGGAGCGACGCCGCCCATGCCCTGCTGGTGGGTGCCGGCGCCTCCGCGCTCGGCGTCATGGCGATCACCTCGGACGCCTCCCGACTGTGGGTGCAGACCCCGCGCCTGCCCTCCCGGTCCTCGCGGCACTCCACCTCCGTCCCGGCCGCCTGAGAGCGGAACGCATGCAGGGGAGGGCCGCCGAGGCCGGCCCCTCCCGTGGAGCGCGCCGCCCAGCTTTGTCGCGCCCGCGCGGCCCGGAGCGAGCGAGGGAGGCCGGGTGCCCCTGTGTCCGAGCATGCCGTCCGGTTCCTGACTCATTGCCGGCTCCAGACCGGACGTTCACGTCCCTGTCACGGTCGCGTGAGGCACCCGTCATCTTCGAGGAGGACCGTCGGCCGCGCCCCACAGCGTGCCCGCCACGGTCGCGCTCTCTCCTCACGAAGGCTCCTCCCATGCCCCGTCTGAACCTCCCCCTGCTCATGGACGGCCACACCCGCGGCAAGCGCTCCGCGGTGACCTGCGCACTCAAATGCGGCAACCAGTGCATCGGTGCCGACTGCAACACCTCCACCAACGCCTACTTCCGCGACATCGCCGCCGGTGCCCTGTCCCGTCGTGCGCTCATCGGCGGCGGCACCGGTGCGATCGCCATCGCCGTGGCCGGCACCCAGGGAGCCCTCGCGGACGGCCCCGCCGCCGCCAAGCCCGGGAAGGGGAACGGGAAGGGCAAGGGCGGCAGGCCCGACGCCGCCCCGAACGGCTCCGAGCTGGTGTTCACCCCGATCGCACCCGTGGACGCCGCGGCCGACGAGTTCACCGTTCCCGAGGGCTTCACCTGGCACCCGATCATCCGCTGGGGCGACCCGATCTTCGAGGACGCACCGGAGTTCGACTGGCACGCCCAGAGCGCCGAGGCGCAGAACCTTCAGTTCGGCTACAACAACGACTACACCGAGATCCAGGAGGTGCCCGGCACGAACGGTCGCCGCGCGGTGATGTTCGTGAACCACGAGTACACCAACGAGAACATCATGTTTCCGCCCACCATGAGCGCCGAGGAGGTCATCGAGGTGGGCATGGCGGCCCACGGCCTGACCGTGGTGGAGCTGGAGCGCAGGAACCACAACTTCCCGTACCGGTACGTGCGCGGGGCCGAGCTGAACCGCCGCATCCTGCTGTCGGACACCTTCGAGCTGACCGGCGCCGCCGCCGGCTCCGACCTGGTCACCACCATCGAGGACCCCGAGGGCCGCCACGTGCTGGGCACCCTGGGCAACTGCGCCGGCGGTCTCACCCCGTGGGGCACCCTGCTCTCGGGCGAGGAGAACTTCCACTCCTACTTCCGCGCACCCGGCACCACCGCCGAGGAGAAGCGCTACGGGCTGGCCGACGCCCCCACCGCCCGCGGCTGGGAGAACGCCCACGAGCGCTTCGACACCCGCAACGAGGGCTACCGGAACGAGGCCAACCGCTTCGGCTACATCGTCGAGGTGGATCCCTGGGACCCCACCTCCACGCCGAAGAAGCACACCGCCCTGGGCCGCTTCAAGCACGAGGGCGCCAACGTGATCATCGCCGAGGACGGCCGCGTGGTCGCCTACTCCGGTGACGACGAGCGCTTCGACTACCTGTACAAGTTCGTCTCCGCCAAGAAGTACGTCGAGGGCGATCGCGCGCACAACATGACCCTGCTGGAGGAGGGCGACCTGTACGTCGCCCGCTTCGACGGCAACTCCCCGGCCGCCGAGATCGACGGCTCCGGGGACCTGCCCTCCGACGGTGCGTTCGACGGCACCGGCCAGTGGCTGCCCCTGGTGCTGGACGGGGCCTCCCAGGTGCCCGGCTTCACCGTGGAGCAGGTGCTGGTCCACACCCGCCTCGCGGCCGACGCCGTGGGCCCCACCAAGATGGACCGCTGCGAGGACGTCGAGCCCTCTGTCCACACCCGGCGCGTGTACGTGGCCTGCACCAACAACTCCAACCGCGGCGTGGGCGCCAACGCCGGCCCCGATGAGGCCAACCCCCGCACCGCCAACCGCGACGGCCATGTGATCGAGATCGACGAGCTGGGCGACCAGACCTCCACCTCCTTCGCCTGGAACCTGCTGCTGGTGTGCGGCGATCCGGAGACCGATCAGGGCACCTACTTCGGTGGCTTCCCCGAGGATCAGGTCTCCCCGATCTCCTGCCCCGACAACCTGGCCTTCGACTCGGTGGGCAACCTGTGGATCTCCACCGATGGCCAGCCCTCCGGCATCGGCTACAACGACGGCCTGTTCCGCGTGACCCTGGACGGCGAGGCCCGCGGCCGCGTCGAGCAGTTCCTGTCCGTCCCCCGCGACGGCGAGACCTGCGGGCCGATCGTGCGCGACCGGGACCGCACCGCCTTCGTCTCCGTGCAGCACCCGGGGGAGGATGGCGAGTGGGGCGCTCACACCTCGTACTTCCCCGACTACGACGGCACCGGCCCCAAGCCCTCGGTGGTCCAGGTGATGCCCTCCAAGCCCGGCAAGGGCAAGGGGCGCGGCAACGGGAACGGGAACGGCAAGGGGAAGGGCAACGGCAAGGGGAACGGTCGGGGCTGACCCACCCCGCGCCGTCATGAGTGGAGCAGTTCGGTCGCTTCCCGACGCTGGAAACAACCGAACTGCTCCACTCGCGTGACGAGGGGTGCTGAGGTGGTCCGTGCCGCGAGGTCCTGTCGTAACCCTGCGCTGCGGGATCCTGAGGGGGCGCGTCCCGCGGGATCCCGCCGCGAGACCGTCCCGGGGGCGTGCGCCCGGCAGTGATCCTCGCCACCCCCGCGTCGCCCGCCCCGTGGCTCGCCAAGGCGCCCGCACTGTCCCCGCACCGCCCCCCGAGGCTTATTCCTCTCGCGCGCACGCGAGGGAGGCCCTGGCCGTCGGTGCCCCTCATCACTGGGAGAAGTCTTGGGGCAGGTTGTGACCAGTCGATAAGATGCTGGCCATGTCCCGCCACGATGCCACCTCCTGCCCTGTTCGGGGGTGGTGATGGTGTCCGTGCTGTGGACGGTGCTGAGCCTGGGCGCCACGGTGGCTCTCACCCCGGTGCTCGACAAGCTGATGGGCCGCGCCGCCTGCTACGTGCTGGCCGTCCTCTACCTCGTCGCCGCCGGCGCACTGATCCCCGCCTCGGCCGCCGTGCTGGCCGGCACCGATGATCCGACCACCGCCTTCTCCGTCCCCTGGGCACCCGCATGGGGGGTCGACTTCGCTCTGCAGGCCGACGGCGTGGGCATCGTGTTCTCGATGATCGCGCTGGTGATCGGCGCGGTGGTGCTCGTGTACTCGGCCCGCTACCTCGACCCCGGGCGGCAGCTCAGCTTCTCGCTGGTGATGGCCCTGTTCACCCTGTCGATGGTCACCCTGGTGCTGGCCGACGACCTGGTGCTGCTGTTCATCACCTGGGAACTCACCTCGATCGCGTCGTTCCTTTTGATCGCCCGCAGCGGGGGAGCAGGCCAGGCGGCCTCCATGCGCACCCTGCTGATCACCTTCCTGGGCGGGCTCTCGCTGCTGACCGCGGTGTCGCTGATGGTGTGGCGCCTGGGCACCACGTCGGTCTCCGAGGTGCTCGCCTCGGACGTGTGGGCGCCCGGAGACGGCTTCACCACCCTGATCGCCCTGCTGGTCGCCTTCGCGGCCTGCACCAAGTCCGCCCAGTTCCCCTTCCACGTGTGGCTGCCCGACGCGATGGCCGCCGCCACCCCCGTCTCCGCCTACCTGCACGCCGCCGCGGTGGTGAAGGCGGGCATCTTCCTGCTACTGCGCTTCAGCCCCGCCTTCCATGACGTGACGGCCTGGAACGTGGTCCTCATCGTCGCGGGCCTGATCACCGCGTTCGTGGGCGGCTTCCTGGCCCTCCAGCAGTCGGACCTGAAGAAGCTGATGGCCTACTCGACCGTCAGCCAGCTGGGCCTGATCGTCACCGTGATCGGGGTGGGCACCGAGCTGGCCATCCTCGCCGCCATCGTGCACACCATCGCCCACGCCCTGTTCAAGTCGGGCCTGTTCATGATGGTCGGCGTCATCGACCACTCCGTGCACACCCGCGAACTGCGCCGCATGCCGGCGATGTGGCGCGCACTGCCGGCCACCTTCGTGGTCACCGTTCTGGGCTGCATGTCCATGGCCGGGCTGCCGCCGATGCTGGGCTTCGTCTCCAAGGAGTCCCTGCTCACCGGCGCGCTCGATGCCCCCGGCGCGGCCTGGACCGGCTGGGTGGTGGCCCTCGGCATCGCCGGTGCCAGCGTGATCACCTTCGCCTACTGCGCCAAGATCGTGCTGGGCGCCTTCGTCGACGGCCGCGACCCCGCCCTCGACCCCGCCGACGACGCCCGGGCCGACGAGACCGGTGCCGTCGTCCGTGCGGCCGACGTGCACCGCCCCGAGCCGCTGCTGCTGTGGCCCGCCGCCCTGCCGATCCTGGTGGGCCTGCCGCTCGCGCTGGTGGTCGGGGTGCTGGACACCCCCGTCGGCCGGGCCATGGAATCCGCCCTGGGCATCGAGGGCGCAGACCCCCACCTGGCCTTCTGGCACGGCCTGACCCCGGAACTGGCCCTCACTGCCGGCGTGATCGTGCTGGGCACCCTGATCGCACTGGGCCGCCGCCGCATCCTCCCCGCGCTCGAGGATCGCCCCTTCCCGTACGACGGCGCCCGGGTGCTGGGTGCGGTGGATCGCGCCGTGGAGAAGCTGGCGGCCGTGCTGGTGCGGCCCATCGCCTCCGACGACCCGATGCGCCACCTGGCCGCGATCGTGATCGCCTTCGCTACGGTGCTGCTGGGCTCCCTGGCCGTGGTGCTCGACGACCTCGCCCCCCTGCAGCCGAACCTGAACCGCCCGATCGACGCGGTGCTGCTGGTGCTGATCACCGCCGCCGTGCTCGTGGTGTGCACGCGACGGGACCGGATCGGCGCGGCCGTGTCGCTGTCGGCCGTGGGCATCCTCGCCACCGTGCAGATCCTCTCGCTGGGCGCCCCCGACGTGACGCTGACCCAGCTGCTGGTCGAGTCGCTGACCATCATCGTGATCATGCTGGTGCTGCAGCGCCTGCCGCGCACCTTCGTGGCCTCGGGCCGCTCCGGCCGTCGCGGCGCCCTGGTGCCCGCCGTGCTGGTGGGCCTGGCCGCCGGCGCAGGCACGTTCATGTTCATGGGCCGCCGCGGTCGCAGCGAGGTCGCCGAGTACTACATCGCCAACGCCGAGGAGATCACCGGCGGGCACAACATCGTCAACGTGATCCTGGTGGAGTTCCGTGCACTGGACACCCTGGGCGAGCTGTCCGTGCTGGGCATGGCCGGGGTGGCCATCGTCGCGGTGCTCTCCAGCGTGCGCGACAGGTTCATCGATCCCGGCACCGTCGAGCCGCCCGCCCCCGACGCCGATGCGGTGGAGCGCGCCGAGCACGACCGCGAGCCCGTGCTGCGTGAGGCGGGCACTGCCGCGCACCGCGCCATCTCCTCCGCCTGGAGCAACTCCGCCGCCCTGCAGCTGATGGTGAGGGTGGTGGCCCCGATCCTCGCGGTCATCTCCGCCCTGCTGTTCTGGCGCGGCCACAACGCCCCCGGTGGCGGCTTCATCGCCGCCCTGGTGGGCTCGGCGATCGTGGCGCTGCTGTACCTGTCCACCTCCTCGGACCGTCAGATCGGCCCGCCCCGCGTACCGCTGCACCTGATCGGCGGCGGCATCGTGGTGGCCCTGGGTGCCGGGTTCCTCGGGTATCTCAAGGGCGGGTTCCTGGAGCCGCTGCACGGATACCTGTTCGGCGTGCACCTGACCACCTCGATGATCTTCGACGTGGGCGTGTACCTCGCAGTGCTGGGCCTGGTCATGATCGCGGTCAACCTGCTGGGCGTCAGCGGGTCCCCGTCCACCACTCCATCGGGCGTGGACAGCGGCACCCGCGCCGAGGACGCCGTGGAGGGCACCCGTGAGCGTGTCGACGAGGCCGTCGAGGGCGAGCTGCCCGGGCCTCTGGAGACCACCCGTGGCGAGGCGCTGCCGGATCGTCGCCGGGTCGGTGTGCGCACCTCCCACCTCACCTCCGGCATCAGGCCGAAGGAGGTCGGACGACGATGATCATCTCCCTGACCGTGGCCGTGCTGGTGACCGGCGGTGTGTACCTGCTGCTGCAGCGCAGCATGGTGCGCGTGGTGTTCGGCATGACGCTGCTGAGCCATGCCGCCAACTTCATCCTGCTCTCCGCCGGGGTGCCCGGCTGGCGCGCCGAGCCGCTCACCGACGTGTCCGGCCGCCCCGAGATGGCCGACCCGCTGCCGCAGGCCTTCGTGCTCACGGCCATCGTGATCACCATGGCGGTCACCATCTTCATGCTGACCCTGGCCGTGCTGGGCCGTGACGACGACATGGCCGAGCACCCCGAGACGGGGGAGACGCGAGACTCATGATCCCTGCCGTCGCTCCCTCCCTGCTGCCCCTGTTCGTGGTCATCCCCCTGCTGGGGGCCGGCCTGCTGGTGCTGGCGCGGCAGCGCGCCGTCGAGGTGGCCCTGCTGATCGCGGTGCCGATCGTGATGCTGCTGGGCTCGATCTGGCTGCTGCTGTACCACCGCACCGAGCCGCCGCTGTCCCACGCGGTGGGCGGCTACGTGGACATGCTGGCGATCCCCTTCGTCTCGGACTCGCTCAGTGCACTGATGCTGCTGGTGACCTCCATCTCCACCCTGGCCGCGAGCGTGTTCCTGGTGCTGACGGGGGAGTCGCGCTACCGCTTCGTGCCGCCCCTGGTGCTGCTGCTGACCGCCGGCGTCAACGGCGCCCTGCTCACCGGCGACCTGTTCAACCTGTTCGTGTGGGTCGAGGTCATGCTGATGCCCTCCTACGCGCTGATCGCCGTCACCGGCACCTGGCGCCGCCTGGGCATCGGCCGGCTCTTCGTGCTGGTCAACCTGCTGACCTCCACCATCCTGGTGATCGGCGTGGGCTTCGTGTACGGCACCGCCGGCACCGTGAACCTGGCCGCCCTGGCCGGGGCCGGCAGCGAGAACACAGTGACCGCAGCGGCCCTGGCCGTGGTGCTGCTGGCCCTCGCCGTCAAGGGCGGCATGGTGCCCGTGCACTCCTGGCTGCCACGCGCCTACCCGGCCACCTCCGCCGGGATCATGGCCCTGTTCTCCGCCCTGCACACCAAGGTCGCCCTGTACGCGATGTACCGCATCACCGCGATCGCCTTCGAGGACGGCCTGCCGTTCCTGTCGGTACTGGTGGTGCTGGTGATCGTGACCATCCTGGTGGGGGCGTTCTCCACGGCGGGCACCAACCGGATCCGCAGCGCCATGGGCCACCAGATGGTGGCCGGCGTGGGCCACATCCTGCTGGGCCTGGTGCTGCTGACCGAGGTCTCCTTCGCCGCCGGCATCCTGTACCTGGTCCACCACGTGGTCACCATGTCCGCGCTGCTGCTGACCACCGGCGCGATCGAGCACACCTACGGCTCCGGGCACCTGGACCACCTCTCCGGCCTCGCCCGGCGGGACCCCTGGACCATGGGCATCCTCGCTCTGGGGCTGTTCAGCCTGGTGGGCCTGCCGCCCACCTCCGGGCTGTGGGGCAAGGTGGGCCTGATGCGGGCCTCCGCCGAGCAGGCCACCGCCGGTGATGCCCTGCTGGGATGGGCCGCCCTGGCCGCCGTGGTGATCGCCTCCGTGGCCTCCCTGCTGGGACTGCAGCGCCTGTGGCGCGGACTGGCGTGGGGCGAGGACATGACCGTGTACCGTCCCGACGATCCCACCACCGGCCGTGGAACCGACGTGCCGCTGCCCGATGACGTGCGGATCCCCTGGCGCCTGCTGGCCCCGGGTGCAGCGATGATGGCGCTGTCCCTGGCGATCTTCGTGTGGATCGGTGCGCTGCTGCCCGCCGTGGACTCCAGCGCCGCGGACCTCCTGGACGTCGGTTCCTACGTGGAGGCGGTGATGAACGAATGATGCGCCTGTGGTACGGCATCACCTATGTGCTGTGGATCGTGGTGGAGATCGTCAAGGGCTCCATGGACGTCGCCAAGGGCGCCTACAGCCGCGGCACGAAATCCTCCCCGGCGATCGTGGAGTTCCCGCTGCGATGCACCACCGACGCCGAGATCATCGCGATGGCCTCCTCGATCACCATCACCCCGGGCACGCTGGTGGTGGGCACCGCCCACGGCACCGAGGCGGAGCACCCCAGCCTGTTCGTCCACGCACTGTTCGCCGAGTCCCGGGAGCAGGTGCTCGCTGACCTCACCGACATGGAGGACCGCCTGCTGCGCGTCACCCGCGGCCGCGCCGGCGCCCAGGACGACCCGGCGCGCGGCTCCGGCGGCACCACCGACCCCGACCACGCCGACGGGCGAGCGGCCCGCCGCGTCGACGAGGGGCCCCACCGCGAGGTCGCACCCAGCGAACCCGTCGTCGGAGAGGAGGAGCGATGACCGTCATCCTGTGGCTGACCATTGCCATCCTGAGCGCTGCGATCCTGGTGGGCCTGTTCCGCGTTGCCACCGCTCCCGATGCCGCCAGCCGCGCCGTGGTCGGTGACCTGGTGTTCTTCTCCGCGATTGGCATCATCGCGGTGATCGGTCTGGTCAACGAGTCGGCCGTGTCGGTCGATGCCACCTTGATCGCCTCGGTGCTGGGAATCCTCGCCACCGTGGCCCTGGCCCGCATCCTCACCAGGGGGCGCCGATGAACTCCGTGCTCGATATCGTGCTCACGGCGCTGGTGGCGGTGCTGCTGCTGGGCGGCGCGTTCTGGATGCTCACCTCGGCGCTGTCCATGTTCCACGCCCGCGACTCCCTGAGCCGGATCAACGTGCTCTCGCCCGCAACCGGGCTGGGGCTGCCCATGATCGTGTTGGGCACCTTCCTGGAGCACACCCGGGTGGACGGTTTCGATGTGGCGACGCTGCTGAAAACGCTGTTCACGGTGGTCGCCCTGATCATCGTGTCCTCGATCGCCTCGAACGTGCTGGCCCGCGCCGCGTACCTCTCGGGCGCGCCGGTGGATCCGCGCACCGCCCCCCAGGACCTGGCCCGCGCGCCCGGCGAGGGCGACCAGGTGCCGCACAGCGAGGATCGCTGAGGCCGGGCCTGCTTCGCCCCGCGAGGATCGCTGAGGCCGGGCCTGGTTCGCTCCGCGAGGATGAGCCGGCAAGCAGTGCTCGTGGGCCTTGTCCATCAAGTGGTGCGGGGAGCGGGACACGTGATCATGCGTGGTCGCGGCGTTCTCGGGGCCGACGATCTGTTCCCGCTCCTCGCAGGTCAGGAACTCCAGGCGGAAGCGGAACGAAACCCAGGATGCTATACGTGGGGTCGAGGTTCCAGGCAGGGTTGATGGCCCGCCATGCGGGGCTGGAGATGCGGCCGGGGTGGTTCAGGTCACCTACCCTGGTCGCCATGGTGACGACTCTGCCCCACGGTTCCTGGCCCTCCCCGATCAGCGCTGAGCTGCTGGCTACCGGCGGTACGCGGCTCGGCTCCCCCCGGCTGGTGGGCAACGAGGTCTGGTGGACCGAGGGGATCGCCACCGAGGAAGGACGCACAGCGATCGTGCGCACCCCTGGTCCGCTGGCGCTTCCGGGCGTTGGTGGGGGCGTCGAGGGAGTTGCGGGGGGCGAGGCTGCCGTCGAAGCCCCCGTCGCAGAATCCCTCGCTGCAGAAGCCCCCGCACCGGTTACCGTGCTCCCCGCCCCGTACAGCGCCCGCTCCCGGGTGCACGAGTACGGCGGGGCCGCGTGGCTGGCCCTCACCGCGGTCGACCTCGTCGCTGACGGCTCCGACAACCCCCACGACCCCGAGCACCGCCCCGTCGTGGTGTTCGTGAACTTCGTCGATCAGCGCGTGTACTCCTTCATCGAGGGCGAGGAGCCACGCCCGCTCACCCCCATCGGCCCCGAGGTGCCCAGCGCCCACGGCCCGTCCCTGCGTTGGGCCGACCCCATTCCGGTCACGCTCGCCGACGGCACCGTGGAGGTGTGGTGGGTGTGCGAGGACCACACGGGCGGCGAGCAGGGCCCCAGGGCCGGTGAGGACGGCGCCCCGCACATCGAGCGCTACATCGCCGCGGTGCCCCTGGACGGCTCCGGCGCCGCGGACCCCTCGGCGATCCGCCGCGTCACGCCCGCCTCCCGCTTCGTGGCCCACCCCCGGCTCAGCCCCGATGGCACCCACGTGGCGTGGATCAGCTGGGAGCACCCGCAGATGCCGTGGGACGGCACCGAGCTTCACGTGGCACCACTGATCAGCGGCAGTGCCGGTACCGGTGAGGTGATCGCTGGGGACACCGCCACCTCCGTGCTGCAGCCCGAATGGCTCGACGACGGGCACCTCATGTTCATCTCCGACCGGTCCGGCTGGTGGAACCCGTGGGTGTGGTCCGCCGACGACGGCGCCCGTCAGGTGCTGGAGGTGGAGCAGGAGTTCGCCGAGCCGATGTGGAGCATCGGAGCGACGTCCTACCAGGTGATCGACACCGACCATGCCCTGGTCCAGTACGGTCGGGCCGCCACCGGCCTCGCTGTGCTCACCGTCTCCACCGGCAAGCTGCGCGCCCTGGAATGCCCGCTGACCTCGTTCGATGCCGTACAGCGGCGCGAGGACGGCCTGGTGGTGCTGCTCGGGGCCTCGCCCACCGAGTTCCCCGCCCTCCATCTGGCACGGCTCGACGGCCCGGAGGCCTCGCTGTCGGCCCTGGAGCTGCTGCGCTCCTCCCGCTCCGACGCGCCCGAGGAGGCGGTGCTGCCCCGCGGTGAGGCCATCGAAGTGCCCCTGCCGGGCGGTGGTGTGGTCCACGCGATCGTGTACCGCCCCCGCCACGAGCGCTTCACCGGCCCCGAGGACGAGCTGCCCCCGTTCATCGCCCGCGTCCACGGCGGCCCCACCGGCCACGTGCCCCCGGTGCTGAGCCTGCCGGTCGCCTACTACACCTCGCGTGGCCTGGGCGTGGTGGAGGTCAACTACGGCGGCTCCACCGGCTACGGGCGCGCCTACCGCGACCGCCTCAAGGGCCAGTGGGGCGTGGTGGACGTGGCCGACACCGTCGCTGTCATGGACCACCTGGTGGCCCAGGGCATCGCCGACGGGAAGCGCCTGGCGATCGAGGGCGGCAGCGCGGGAGGCTGGACCACTCTGGCGTGCCTGACCCGGACCAGCGCCTTCGCCGCTGGGGTGTCCAGCTTCGGTGTGGCCGAACTGGAGCAGTTCCGCCTGGACACCCACGACTTCGAGTCCCGCTACATCGACCAGCTGGTGGGTCCGTACCCGGAGCGGCGCGACCTGTACGTGGAGCGCGCACCGCTCAGCCATGTGGACGAGCTCGAGGTGCCGGTGCTGCTGATGCAGGGCGACGAGGACCGCATCGTCCCGCCCAGCCAGTCCGAGATGGTGCGCGATGCGCTCGCCGCCAAGGGCATCCCGCACGCGTACATCCTGTTCGAGGGGGAGCAGCACGGCTTCCGCAAGGCCTCCAGCATCATCCGCGCCACCGAGGCGGCGCTGTCGTTCTACGGGCAGGTGCTGGGCTTCAGCCCCCTGGACGTGCCGGTGCTCGAGCTGAGGACCAGCGCATGAGCCAGTACTCGTCCCCGCCGCCCGGCCCTGGCCACGAGCCTCAACCGAGCTACGGCCCGCCTCCCGCCTCGGGCCACGTCCCGCAGCAGCAGTACGCGGGCCACGGCCCGGAGCAGCAGTACGCGGGCCAGTGGCACGGGCGAGCTCCGCCACCGGTCGCGAAGCCGGTACCGGTGACGGCACTGTCTCGCCTGGCGGCCATCCTGGTGGTGCTCCAGCTGGCGGGTGGGCTCCTGGAGGGGGCGGGATGGCTGCTGCCCCGCCTGGTGGCGAGCAGCCCGGGACAGTGGATCGCGCTGGGACTGTCGCTGGTCTACATAGTCATCGTGCTGGCAGCCCTCGGCGTAGCACTGGCCTGCATGATCGTGGCTATCGTCGCCTTCGTGCGGCTGCCGCCCGGCAGGGCCCGCACCGGCGCCCTGCTGCTGGTCACCACCGGGGCCGTCGCCTCCGGTGCCGTCACCAGCAATGCTTCAGGAGATGGACTGCCGCAGGCCGTGGCGATCGGCATGACGGTGCTGCGAGGGCTCGGGGCTCTGGTCTCCATCGGGCTCGCGATCGCCGGTCTGATGCGGTTGCGTACCAATCCCTCTGGCCGGAGGCCGTAAGGGGACCATGTGCATAGACCCGTCACGCATGGAGCGCCGCTATGGCCGCCGGAGCGGTAGGGCCCGGGGTGGTACGGGGCTCGGGAGGCGGGATGGGGCCACGGATGTGCCCGGACATCATGTAACGTGACGCGGGCCACTAGCACGAGGAGACGATGATGTCCGATCACACCCCCCATCCCCTAACCCGCCGAGCAGCAGTGGCCGGGACCGCGATCACGTTCGGCGTCGGAGCTGCCATCCCCGCCGCGCTCGCCGACCCCGCGGAGAAGGGCAGCGGCCGCGACAAGCCCACCCCGCGCAATGCCCGCGCGAAGAAAGGCGCTGGCACCGACGGGCAGGGCGCGAACGGCGGCGACCTGCCCGATCCGTGGGATCGCTCCGGCTCCAGTGACCGCCCTGTGCGCGAGGGCAACCCCCGCTCCGTGGGACTGGACCCGGATGTGCTGGATCAGCTGCCCGGCATCATCCGTGCCGGCCTCGACAACGACCCGCCGCGCTTCTCCGGGACCTCCCTGCTGGTGGCGTCCCAGGGCCGCATCGCCTACGAGCATGCCGACGGCTACGCCCTGCGCTGGAAGGACCCCACCGAGCAGCTGCCCGAGGACCAGTGGGTCCCCGCGCGGCAGGACACCATCTACGATCTGGCCTCCATCTCCAAGCTGTTCACCGCCACCGCGGTGATGCAGCTCGTGGAGCGCGGGCAGCTCTCGCTCGAGGACACCGTCGCCTCCCATCTGCCGCGCTTCGGCGAGAACGGCAAGGAGCAGGTGACCATCCAGCACCTGCTCACCCACGTGGGAGGGCTGCCGCCCTTCATCAACCTGTGGCAGGCCTACCCGGATGTGCCCTCCCGCATCGACGCGGCTCTGACGGTGAAGCCCACCGCCGTACCGGGCACGAAGTACGTGTACAGCGACCTCGGCCTGATCGCCCTCGGGCAGGTGGTCGAGGTGATCTCCGGGCAGGGCCTGGACGTGTTCGTGCAGGAGAACATCACTGCACCGCTGGGCATGACCGAGACCATGTACAACCCGCCCGCGGAGCTGCTGGACCGCATCGCTGCCACCGAGTACATGACCGTCACCGGCGAGCTGGTGCGCGGCCATGTGCACGACGAGAACGCCTACTCACTCGGCGGGGTGGCCGGTCACGCCGGGGTGTTCTCCACCGCCCGGGACCTGGCCGTCTTCGCCCAGATGTTCCTCAACGGCGGCACCTACGGCGGGGCGCGGGTGCTCCAGACGAGCACCGTCCAGGACATGTTCACCGACCGCATCGCCGAGGTCACCGGGCCCGGCGGGGCTCGCCGCGGCCTGGGCCCGGAGCTGGCCGCCTGGTACTACCACGCCGGCCTCACCAGCCCCTACAGCGGTGCGCACACCGGCTTCACCGGGACCTCCCTGGTGATCGACCCGCTCACCGACACCATCGTGATCATGCTGGCCAACTCGGTGCACCCCACCCGCGAATGGTCCACCACCTCGGTGACCCGGCGTGAGATCTCCACCTGCGTTGCCCACTCACTGGGCATCGTCCCGAAGAAGGTGCGCGACGGCTGGCACGCCGGCCACGTCGACGGCACCGTCGCCACCCTCACCGCGGCCCTGGACCTGGGCACGGGCGGTCGCGGCAGGGGAGGGAAGGCCAACGACAGCAACGGGCCGGCAGAGCTCACCGCCGAGCTGTTCTACCACCTCGAGGAGGCGTATGACCTGCTCACCGTGGAGGCCTCGGCCGATGACGGCAGCACCTGGACGCCCTTGGCCGGCACCCTCACCTCGAAGGATTCCGGCACCATCGGCGCCCCCATCGGCTCCCTGACAGGATGGGGCCGGCGAGCCCGGTGGGACGCCACGTTCCCGCTGGTGGCAGGTGGATCACCGCTCACCGGCGAGGTGCAGCTGCGCCTTACCGCCGCCACCGACGGTCTCACCCGGGGCCTCGGTGTCTGGGTGGGCCGCATCCAGGTGCGGGCCGCCGGTGGCGGGAAGAAGCTGCTGGACACCCAGCGTGGCCGCGACCGGGATGCTTTCGTGGCCGACGGCTGGGTAAAGAAGTGAGCGGGCTGCTCTCGCCCTGGATCGCGGTCCTGGCCCCCCTGGTCGTCGTGGGCGTGGCCCTCGCGTTCCGTCGGCGGCCCGAGCCCCGGTCCGAAGACAGGACGCCGACCGAGGGAGACTGACAGCCGCCGTCGGCCCCTGCCCGCACGGCGCGGTGTCGGCGTGC
>NZ_JALXKT010000059.1:0-19407 GCF_025144775.1 Brachybacterium sp. p3-SID957
CGACGTCAACCGGAAACCGAGCCATAGATCAGGTCAGACTGTCACCTAAACGTGCATCAGTCCCGAGTGTCGAAGAGAGCCGCACTGGGGTGGCCCCGCTTGTAGCACGCTTGCTCGTCGTCGTAGTGAGCGTGCTCTTCATTGGTGACGTGCGTCGTCCGCCTCGAGTGCTAGAGCTCATCGTCGCGGTACGGCCGTCCGCAGCCGGGACACAGCTCTCCGGCGGCATACTGCTCCCAGCTCAGGGGAGGGACCTCGCACCGGACCGCAGCACGGATCCGCTCGCGCTTGTATTGGGTTCGCTCGGCCTACGTGGTCAGCTCGAGGGGGCATCCACGTCCCCGCGCCGCCCGTAGTCCATGACCTCTCCCATGCATCATCGGCTAATCCGACCGTGCGCGACCGAGGACGGCACGGAGCGCCTCAAACACCCGTGCCGGCGATGGTCTCCTACCGGGGTGCACCGGGCGCACCTGGTCCGATCGATATGGGGGCTCGCGTGTCTTTCCGCGGGTCGATGAGGCGCACGAGGCGCACGTAACCCAACACCAATCACTACCCGTACTGACAGTTTTACTACCACCCCGTGTCGCCAACGACCATTGTTGCCGGACGCAGAGGAGGCCGCCTCCATCGCATGGAAACGGCCTCTGACCTGCAGTTTTGTGGAGCTAAGGGGAATCGAACCCCTGACCTTTTCATTGCGAACGAAACGCTCTACCAACTGAGCTATAGCCCCGTGCCTTACGGCAACCCCACCAGGGTAGCACCGCAGGCCACCGGCTCCGGCCGCCCCGGGCCGGGTTTGGCAAGCATCACATGGAGGCGGTGTGCCCTCTCCGTCCAGCGCTCACGGCGGGCTGGCAGGCCACCATCAGGCGCTGCGCTCGCGCTCCCGCTGCAGCTCGTCCTGGAGGCGGTCCAGCAGCTCGAGACGTCCAGGGCCCGCGCAGGCCACGCACGCGGGCTGCAGGTGGGCGGGCGCATCAGCATCGGCGACCACGCCCGGCCAGGTGCGCACGCTGCCGCCGGCCTGGCGCACGATGTGGAAGCCCGCGGCCACGTCCCAGGAGTTCAGGGTGGCGAAGGCGGTGGCATCGGCCCACCCTGCCGCCACGTAGGCCAGTTCGAGCGCGGCGGTGCCCAGGCTGCGCACCGCGGAGTACTCGGCGTTGACCTCGAGGCCGGCGCGGGCAGCGAACTCAGGGTGCTGGGCGGTCACTCGCGGGCCCAGGAACCCGGAGAGCACCATGGCGTCCTTCGCCTCACGGGTGGGGCGCGGCGTGATCGGGGCGCCGTTGATCATGGCGGGGCCGTCCGCCGCGGTGAACACGGTGCCCAGCACCGGGGCGTCGATCACCCCGGCCACCAGTGCGTCATCCACGGCCACGCCGATGGACACGCAGAACAAGGGCAGGCCGGCCGCGAAGTTGCTGGTGCCGTCGATGGGGTCCACGAAGAAGGAGACCACCGGACCATCGGCGGCGGTGTCGATGCCCGGTCCCGCACCGGCTGCGGCGCCCTCGGCAGGTCGCTCCCCGCCCTCTTCGCCCACGATGCGGCAGCCGGGCAGGCGACGGCGCAGCTCGGCGACGATCATCTCCTCGCAGGCACGATCGTGCTCGGTGACGATGTCCTTGCTGGAGGTCTTGTACTCGCGGGCCAAGGAGTCGCGGTCCAGGCCCCGGATGTGGTCGGCTGCCAGCGCCGCGGCACCCACGGCGATGTCCAGCAGCTGGGAGGGGGTGGGGACGCTCGAGGTGGCGGGGGCGGAGGGCGCAGTGGTGTTCATCGCCTCCCAGCCTAGGCCGGATCGCCTCTACGGTGCAGGAACGCCCAGCAGGTGGCACAGGTACGGGCTCAGCAGCAGGCCGTCCGGACCGGCCGGCCGGGGCCGATGAGCCCACGGGTCGCGTCCAGGATCAGGTCCAGCTGGGCGGTTTCGTCGACCATCAGCGTGATGTGGGAGCGGGCGGCGCGGTCGTCCCGCGCGAGGGACGCGATGGCCTCGCGGTCTGCCGTGGGGTAGGCGACCACCAGGTCCTCGATGCCGCAGGAGGACAGCCACATCGCCTCACGCAGCGTGTAGGCCAGCACGCCGGCGAACCCGGGCCGCTCCAGCACCCGTTCCAGCAGGCCCCGCATCCGCAGCGACGTGGAGGCCACCCGGATGGGCAGTCCCTGCTCGCGCGAGGCACCGGCGCGGGTGGCAAGGTCCTCCGCATTGGCGCCGAAGGCATCCAGGTCCAGCATCGCGACTGGCCGCTGATCGATGCCCGCCCGGGCCAGGGCTTCCTCGATGCACCGGACCGCGCTCATCAGGCCCTCCGGCGTGCGAGCACCTCGTCCAGGTGCAGGTCCACGGCGGGGGCGGCCTGCTCGTCGGTGGCCTCCAGCAGCTCCACGTCGCCCCGTTCCAGGGGCACGGTGGTGGCGCGCACGTACTCGCGGTGGGCGGCGTGGCGGGTGGCGAGGTCATCCACCTCGCCGCGCATCGTGTAGGTGGGGCGGGGCACCGGGCGCGGGGTCCACTCCCCCGGCGCGGCCACGTGCCGGGCGGCCCGCTCGGTGGTCCCCTCGAGGGTGTCGCGCTCGGGCAGGCGCGCAGCGGGCCGGGAAGCCACCACGGGTGCCTCGTCCCGGACGCGAAGGGCCTCCTCGCGGGCGCGGGCCTCCTGCTTGGCGAGCGCAGCGGCCCGCTGGGAGCGGGTGCGACGTTCGAGCTCCGCACGGCGCAGGCCCACCAGGTACACGGCGAGCACCGCGGCCGGAACGGCCGGGGACCACACGGGCAGCATCTGCGTGAAGGCGAGAACCCCCACCGCGGCCGTGGCCAGCAGCAGTGACACCAGCACGCCAGCCAGCAGACGGCGGTGGCGGGCGCGCTCCTCGAGGTGGTCGATGCGCTCACCGGGGGTGGCGTCGAAGCGGGGACGACGGGTGGGGTCGGCGGGGCGCAGGAGCAGACGGTCCTCGGCCATGGGGGCACTCACCTCTCGGGAAGGGCGGCGGGATCGGATCGCGGCGGAGAGATCCCTCGCGGTGGCGGACACCTCGGTGCGTTCAGCGGCGCGAGCGCGGCCCATCACGTCGCGGCGCTCCGCGAGCTGGGGGATGGCGTAGGCCACCCACAGCACCAGCAGCAGGGCGAACAGGACGGCCCCGAGATTGATCGATTCCACTCCCCCAGGGTAATGACACCCGTGTGATTCAGCAGGTCAGGTGGGGCGCGTGTCGGGAGGGTATTCCGTCAACAATCGGTCAAGGACCCCGCGGCCGGCATGATCGCTGCGATCGGTTCGGCCCGCGTGAGCGGGGCGGATCTCCTCAGCGGTGATCGCGAACACCAGGTGATCGCGCAAGGCCCCGTCCACGTGGATCGCCGAGCGCCGCAGGCCCTCCCCCCGCAGGTGCAGCTTCTCCACCACCCGCAGGCTGGCGGTGTTCTCGGGCCGCACCGTGACCTCCACCCGGTGGATGCCCATCTCGGCGAACAGGTGGTCGATCACCAGTGCGGCCGCGCGCGGCACGATCCCACGACCGGCGCTCTCGCGGTCGATCCAGTACCCCAGGGTGGCGCAGCGCTGCGGGCCGTAGAGGATGGGGGCAGCCGTGATCTGCCCGCGCAGCCTGCCGTCGACCACGATGCCCAGCGGCAGCATGGTGCCGGCCCTGGCCTGACTCTCGCCCCAGCGGCGCAGGGTGGCGAACGGCGGCTGCACCCGGCCGTGCTCGGGGTCGGTCGCGTCCCAAGGGCGCAGCCAGGCCGCATTGCGGCGACGCAGAGCGTCATAGGCGGCGCGGTCACGGCGCTGCAGCGGCCGCAGCACCAGCTCGCGGTCGCGCAGCGTGAGTGGCCACGTGTGCACCATCGGGTCATCGTAGGCCCGGAGGCGAGCCGACGATCCCGGGGCCCGGGCCCGATCGGTGTGGGACGCTGTGCGCATGGACGGGGCGCACATCACCGAGCAGAAGCGAGCACTCCGCCGGCGTCTGCGCGAGCAGCGCACGCGCGCCTACGGCGGCCCGGAGGGCACCCGCCGGCGCGAGGCGGAGGGAAGGGCGCTCCTCCACCATGCCGCTGCCGTGCGCGCCCTGGTCGAGGCCGCCCTGGCCGAGCACGGAACCGCCCGGGTGGCCGCCTACCATCCCACGCCCACCGAGGCCGATGTGATGCCGCTGGCTGCGGAACTGGCCGAACTCGGTGCGCAGCTGGTGTTCCCCGCCGCCGCCGGCCACGAACTGGAGTGGATCACCTGGGACGGGCACTCCGCGTTCGTACCCTCCCCCGGCAAGGGCTTCGGGCGCGAGCCCGACGGCCAGCGACTGGGACCGCGAGCACTGTCAGAGGCGGCGCTGGTGCTGGCCCCGGCCGTCGCCGTGGACCGGGAGGGCACCCGGATGGGCCATGGCGCCGGCTACTACGACCGAGCCCTGCCGCACCGCCCTGCCTCCACGCCGGTGGTGGCGGTGATCCATCCTGCCGAGCTGCTCGAGCCGGGGATCCTGCCGCGCGAGGCCCACGACGTGCCGATCGACGCGGTGCTCACGGCGGAGGGCCTGCACGTGATCTCCGACCACCTGGCACTGCCCCGGGCCCAGCGGCCGTAGAATCGCCTCGGTCGCCGCGCAGCGGCGCCACATCCACCTCTACTCCCTGCCCCTACGGGGCCCCGCACCCGGGACATCGTGAAGGACTGCTCGTGCCCACCTACGTCTATGCATGCAAGAACTGCGACCACCGCTTCGAGCAGTACCAGAGCTTCTCCGAGGACTCCCTGGTGACCTGCCCTGAGTGCACGCAGGACACGCTGCGTAAGGTGTTCGACAGCGTGGGCATCGTGTTCAAGGGCCCCGGCTTCTACTCCACCGACTCCCAGTCCTCCACCAAGGGCGGCACCCGCTCCCACGGCGCGGAGAGCTCCACGACCTCCTCTGGCAGTTCCGAGAGCGCATCCGCTTCCTCCGCCGCTCCCGGAGCCGGCAGCGACTCCTCCAGCTCGGCGGGGTCCGGCTCTGCGGGGTCCGGCTCGGCGGGGTCCGGCTCGGCCTCCTCGACCTCGGGCTCCGGTTCGACCTCCAGCCGTTCCACCGGTGAGAAGAGCGCCGCCTCGGCCTGACGGCGAGGTTCCTCCCCACCGCTCCTTCGTCCACCGACGCCGCGGTTCCGGCCCGGTGGCAGGGCCCGGTCCGTAGCGTGCGGACCATGCTCTCCAGGATCCGCTCGCAGCTCCCCCTCTACCGGCGTGCCCTGCGTCGCCGCCGGCGAACGCTGATCGTGCTGCTGATCGCGGTGCTCGCAGCCGCGGTGCTGCCCTCGGCACTGCCCACATCCACGAGGGGCACCACGGTGGTGGTGGCGGCCGCCGACCTGCCCGCGGGGACGACTCTCGCGCCGGAGCACCTGCAGGAGAAGCAGGTGGCCGCGGAACTGGCCCCTGAGGGCATCGCGACCACCGCGGAGTCGCTGCTGGGCAGCACCACCGCACTCCCCCTGACCGCGGGGACGCCGATCCTCCCCGGCACCTTGACGGGGAAGGACTCTGCGGAGATACCCGAGGGGCGTGCACTGCTGGCGGTCTCCGCACCTGTCCAGCTCGCCGATCGACTGCGGCCGGGGACCGAGCTGGAGATCCACCACTCCACACCGGATCCCACACAGCCCGGCCGGACCCGGGCCACCGTGGTCGAGGTGACCCCGGCCACCGGAGCCGGGGTGGCGGGCCTGACGGATGCCGGGGCTGATGTGGTGGTGCTGGTCACCGTGGCCCGCGGCGATGCCGCGGACGTAGCGCACGCCACACGGGAGGGATGGTCCATTTTGTCGATACTCGGCTAGGGTTCCCGTTCGGGCGCCGGGGTGCGCCTTCGCAGACCCATCCCTACCCAGATAGGAGAAGCCATGAAGGGCTTCAAGGACTTCATCATGCAGGGCAACGTCCTGGACCTCGCCGTCGGCGTGGTCATCGGCAGTGCCTTCACCGCCCTCATCAGCGCCTTCGTCGACAACCTGATCCAGCCCGCGATCAATGTGTTCGGCGGCACCAACGTCGACGGCCTCTCGTTCAAGATCATCCAGGCCAACGAGGCCACCCGTCTCGACCTCGGCGCGCTGCTGTCCGCGATCATCGCCTTCCTGATCACCGCGGCCGTCGTGTACTTCGTCTTCGTGCTGCCGGTCACCAAGGCTCGTGCCTTCGACCGCAAGCGCCGTGGCCTGCCCGAGGAGGACGAGGGCGGGGCCCCCGAGGACGTCGTCCTGCTGGGCGAGATCCGCGACCTCCTCGCCGCTCAGCGCGGCGGTGCCGCCCCCACCCAGGGCAACACCCTTCCCCCGCAGCTCTGATCTGACCTGCGTCGCGGCCTCCGGCCGCAACCGACCCCAGCGGGGCGGGACCATTGCGGTCTCGCCCCGCTGTCGTATCCCGCACCCCTGTCGCCTGCGGTCCCGTTGCCGCCTCGCGCCTGGGCCGGGAGCATTCTGGATGCGATAGCGTCCCGGCGTGGCCTCCGCACAGTCTCATCCCACCGGGGCACCGTCCCGCCCCGACGCCCCCTCGCCTGCACGGGCGGCGTCCGCGGCCACCGTGCCTCTCGATGCGCACGCCGTGACCGCGGTGATTGCCTGGTTCGCCGACGCAGGCCGGGACCTGCCCTGGAGGAGCCCCGGCGCCTCCGCCTGGTCGATCCTGGTCTCCGAGGTGATGCTGCAGCAGACCCCCGTGGTCCGGGTGCTCCCGCGGTGGCTGGACTGGATGGACCGCTGGCCCACTCCGGCCGATCTCGCATCCGCTCCCACCGCCGAGGTGCTGCGCGCCTGGGACCGCCTGGGCTACCCGCGCCGTGCTCTGCGCCTGCAGCAGTGCGCCCGGGCCATCGTGGACGAGCACGATGGGGTGGTGCCGCGCGGCGAGGAAGCGCTGAGGGCTCTTCCCGGCATCGGCGAGTACACCGCTGCTGCCGTCACCGCCTTCGCCCACCACGACCGGGCGGTGGTGCTGGACACCAATGTGCGCCGGGTGCTGGCCCGCACCATGGCGGGGACCGCCCTGCCGCCACGGTCCCTGACCGTCGCCGAGCGCCGCACCGCCACGCAGGTGCTGCCCGAGGAGCCGGAGCGCTCGGTGGCCTGGAACCAGGCGGTGATGGAGCTGGGGGCACTGGTGTGCACCGCCGGCGCACCGCGCTGCGAGCAGTGCCCGTTGGCGGGCCCCGCCTGCGCCTGGTACAGCGCCGGCAGGCCACCGGCCGCTGAGGGGTCCCGCCGCGTGCAGGCCTTCGCCGGCACGGATCGTCAGCTGCGCGGGCAGATCATGGCCCTGCTGCGCACCCACGACCGGGCCACCGAGCAGGCACTGCTGGCACTGGATCCGGGGGACGAGCAGCGCGTGCGGCGCTGCAGGGCCTCACTGGTGGCCGATGGGCTGGCCGTCCCGGACGGCGCAGGGCTGCGCCTGCCCTGAATCCGCCGCCGCGGGCGGCTTGGGAGCTGCGTGGGATGCGGCCCCGGGTGCGGCAGGCCCTTCGGGCATCAGCGTGCGCGGTCCTCGATGACCGCGTGCTCGAGGTCGATGATCATGCGGGTGTTGCCCAGGGTGTTGGGCTTGACCCGGGCCAGGTCCAGGAACTCCGCGACGCCCTCGTCGGCGGAGCGCAGCAGCTGGTTGTAGACCTCCGGATCCACCTGCTCGTCCATCTCCCGGAAGCCGTGCCTGCGGAAGAAATCCACCTCGAAGGTCAGGCAGAACACGCGCTGCAGGCCCAGCTGCATGGCCCGGGCCAGCAGAGCCAGCAGCATCCGGTGGCCCACACCGGAGCCCCGGTGGGACTCCGCCACCGCGAGGGTGCGGACCTCGGCGAGGTCCTCCCACATCACGTGCAGTGCCCCGCATCCCACCAGCCGGCCGTTCCCGTCCTCGGCGACCAGGAACTCCTGAACGGCTTCGTAGTAGGAGACCAGGTCCTTGGCCAGCAGGATGTTGCGGTGGGTCAGCGGTTCCACGAGCCCGTTGATGGCGCGCACGTCAGCCGGGCGTGCAGCTCGAATGGTGACGCTCATCGCGAGCCCGTCTCCCCTTCGCTGCTGCCGCAGCCGGCGGTTGCCTGCACCCGGTGGGAGCCCTGCGGACCCTCACCGCGAAGATCGGCCGGGGCGTTGAAGGTGCCGAACTCGGCGTCGGTGGCGTCATCGGCGTCGACGCGGTCGGGCACCACCTCGCCCCCACGGGCCGCACGGCGATCCAGGGCCTTGTGGATCGCGGTGATGATGCGCTCGGCGATCAGGGCCAGCACCACGGCGGCCACCAGGGCCACGCTGACGGCGAGCAGGTGGTGGTCCTCGAACCAGGCTCCGGCCACGGCACCGATGCTGCAGGAGTACACGGCCCAGACGAAGGTGGACAGCAGCGAGCGGGGCCAGAACTGCGTGTGCGGGTAGTGCACTGCCCCGGCCACGAGGTTCACCGCCGTGCGGCCGAAGGGGATGTACCGGGCGGTCATCAGGAACAGCAGCGCCCGGCGCTGGAGGCCGCGGTCGGCAGCCTCCACCGCCCGCCGGCCCTTGCCCTCGCGCAGGAAGCGGAACCGCTCCCAGCCCACCTTCTTGCCGATCCAGTAGCCGATGTTGTCCCCGGTCCAGGCGCCGATCCAGGCGGCCAGGCCCACCAGGATGATGGAGGGCTGCCCGGAGGTGGACCACAGGGAGGACAGGGTCACGATCGTCGACTCGCCGGGCACGCTGGGGAAGAAGCCGTCAGTGGCGGCGAAGCCGAACACCACCAGGTGCACCCACCAGGCGTCGGCGATCCCCAGCACCCACTCCTCGACCGCGCCGGTCCAGGACATGAGCTGATCGATGAACTCGCCCACAGGCGGCCCCTTTCCCTAGCGCATCGGCCGCGGCGCGATCCTCCGGTGCCTGCGCTCCGGCCGGCGCCCGCGGTTGCGGTCGGCGCCCGCGCCCGTGCTCGCGCAATGTACCGCCCCATCCCGGGAGCACTCCCAGGGTGGTGCGGGCAGGGCCGGCCCCGCCGCTGGGCGGGACCGGCCCTGTGCCGTCAGGAGGTGTGTGCCTCCGCGGTGTCGTCGGACTCGGCGTCCGCATCCGGGTGGGTGATCTCCTCGGCACGGGCCTGCGTGATCGACTCGACGTCCACCTCGTCGGAGATGGGGGTGACCTCGCCGTCGCCCCCGCGGCGGGAGAAGCGCAGCTCGCCCAGCAGGCCCTCGCCCTCGGAGTCCACGATGATCGCGTCCCCGGCGTGGACCTGACCGAACAGGATCCGCTCGGACAGGGCGTCCTCGATGTCGCGCTGGATGGTGCGGCGCAGCGGCCGGGCACCGAGCACGGGGTCGTAGCCCTTCTCCGCCAACAGCTGCTTGGCGCCGTCGGTGAGCTCGAGGGTCATGTCCTTCTCCGCCAGGCGCGACTCGAGCCTGGCGATCATCAGATCCACGATCTGGACGATCTCCTCCTGCGAGAGCTGCGGGAAGACCACCACATCGTCCACACGGTTGAGGAACTCGGGCTTGAAGTGCTGCTTGAGCTCCTCGTGCACCTTGTTCTTCATCCGCTCGTAGTCGGTGGAGAGGTCCCCGCCGGCCTGGAAGCCCATGGACACGCCCTTGGCGATGTCCCGGGTGCCCAGGTTGGTGGTCATGATGATGATGGTGTTCTTGAAGTCCACCACCCGGCCCTGCGAGTCGGTGAGGCGGCCGTCCTCGAGGATCTGCAGCAGCGAGTTGAAGATGTCCACGTGGGCCTTCTCCACCTCGTCGAACAGCACCACGCTGAACGGCTTGCGCCGCACCTTCTCGGTGAGCTGGCCGCCCTCGTCGTAGCCCACGTAGCCGGGGGGCGAGCCGAACAGGCGCGAAGCGGTGTGCTTCTCGCCGAACTCGGACATGTCCAGCTGGATCAGGGAGTCCTCGTCACCGAACAGGAACTCGGCCAGGGCCTTGGCCAGCTCGGTCTTGCCCACGCCGGTGGGGCCGGCGAAGATGAACGACCCGCCGGGGCGCTTGGGGTCCTTCAGACCCGCACGGGTGCGGCGGATGGCCTGGGAGATGGCCTTGATGGCCTCGTTCTGGCCGATGACCCGCTTGTGCAGCTCGTCCTCCATGTGGAGCAGACGCGAGGACTCCTCCTCGGTGAGCTTCACGATCGGGATGCCGGTGGAGGCGGCGAGCACCTCGGCGATGGTCTCCTCGCTCACGGTGGTGACCGCATCGGACTCCCCGTGGCGCCAGGCCTTCTCCTTCTCGTCGCGCTCGGTCTTCAGCTGCTGCTCCTGGTCCCGCAGGGAGGCGGCGAGCTCGAAGTCCTGACCGTCGATCGCCTCCTCCTTCTTCTTGCGGACCTCCTCGATGCGGGCGTCGAACTCCTTGAGCTCAGGCGGCGCGGTGAGTCGACGGATGCGCAGACGGGCGCCGGCCTCGTCGATCAGGTCGATCGCCTTGTCCGGCAGGAAGCGATCGTTGACGTAGCGATCGGCCAGGTTCGCCGCGGAGACCAGGGCACCGTCGGTGATGGTCACCTTGTGGTGCGCCTCGTAGCGGTCCCGCAGTCCCTTGAGGATCTCGATGGCCAGGGCCACGGAGGGCTCGTCCACCTGGATCGGCTGGAAGCGGCGCTCCAGGGCGGCGTCCTTCTCGATGTGCTTGCGGTACTCCTCCAGCGTGGTGGCGCCGATGGTCTGCAGCTCACCGCGGGCCAGCATGGGCTTGAGGATCGAGGCGGCGTCGATCGCGCCCTCGGCGGCGCCGGCACCGACCAGGGTGTGGATCTCGTCGATGAACAGGATGATGTCGCCGCGGGTGCGGATCTCCTTGAGCACCTTCTTCAGGCGCTCCTCGAAGTCACCGCGGTAGCGGGAGCCGGCCACCAGGGACCCGAGGTCCAGGGTGTACAGCTGTTTGTCCTTGAGGGTCTCCGGGACGTCCCCGGCCACGATCGACTGGGCCAGGCCCTCGACCACGGCGCTCTTGCCCACGCCGGGCTCGCCGATCAGCACCGGGTTGTTCTTGGTGCGGCGGGAGAGCACCTGCATCACGCGCTCGGCCTCGTGCTCGCGGCCGATCACCGGATCCAGCTTGCCCTCGCGCGCAGCCTGGGTGAGGTTGCGGCCGAACTGGTCCAGCACCAGCGAACCGGCGGGCTGGCCCTCGGCGGGGCCGCCGGCGGTGGCGGGCTCCTTGCCCTGGTAGCCGGAGAGGCGCTCGATGACCTCCTGGCGCACCGCGGCAGGCTCGGCGTTCAGGCGGGACAGCACCTTGACGGCCGTGCCCTCACCCTCGCGCAGCAGGCCCAGCAGGATGTGCTCGGTGCCGATGTAGTTGTGCCCCAGCTGCAGCGCCTCGCGCAGACTCAGCTCGAGCACCTTCTTGGCGCGCGGCGTGAACGGGATGTGCCCGCTGGGCGTCTGATTGCCCTCGCCGATGATGTCGCGCACCTGTTCGCGCGCGGCATCCAGGGTGACGCCGAGTGCCTCCAGAGCCTTCGCCCCGACGCCCTCGGCCTCGTGGATCAGGCCCAGCAGGATGTGCTCGGTGCCGATGTAGTTGTGGTTGAGCAAGCGGGCTTCGTCCTGTGCCAGGACGACGACGCGGCGGGCGCGATCGGTGAAGCGTTCGAACATGGTCCTCCCCCGTCCGGTGGTGGTGATGGATCGAGACTACGCGTCCCCACCGACGAACCACCGGCCTGTTCGCCGCGGGCGTGACGGGCCCCGATGCGGCATGACGCGACGACGGACCCCTCGGTCGGTGCACGTCGGCAGGCCATGACTGCTCTAGAGTGGCCCCCATCACCGTGGCCAAGGTCCCCCGAGGCGCTCACGGCACGCGGCCCCCGGGTGCCCGCGGCGCCACCTCGCCGCGCCGATCTTCCAAGGAGCACCCCCATGGGCGCCATCGTCGGCGGAATCATCCTCTTCATCCTGGGAGCGATCGTCCGATTCGCTCTCGAGGTCGACCTGCCCGGTCTCGAGTCGACCACGCTGGGCACCATCCTGATGGTGGGCGGGGCCGTCCTGTTCGTGGTGGGCCTGCTGCTGATGCTGCGGTCCCGCAGGACCGTCGTGAACACCCAGAGTGCTCCCGGCCACTCGGTCTCCGAGCGTCGGGACACCCCTCCCACCGTCTGATCCCCCGCAGCACCGGGCCGCCGCGAGCGGGACGTCCGGGACCGAGGCGCTCGGCGAGGCGTACCTGTCGGTGCTGTCGGCGCTGCTGGCCAGGCGGGTGCCCGTCGGCGTGGACATCGACCGTCAGCTCGCCCACCTGCTCGAGGGGACCTGGCAGCGGGTCCTCTCCCCCGATCAGGAGATCCTCGAGCGCCTGCGCGGGGTCGAGGAGCATTTCGGGGTGCGGGTGCTGCCCGAGGGCTTCGAGGCGACAGGCCCGATCAGGGCGGCCGACGTGCTCGTGCCGGGGGCGCAGGTGTGCTTCTCCGGCACCGTCCACTCACCCCGGCACGGCTGACTGGAAGGAGTAGCTGCACGCCATGGCCGAGGCGCGCGGGCTCCGGGCCGTCCCGACCCTCACCAAGACCCGGACGGATGTGCTGGTCGTCGCCGAGGCCGGCTCGCAGTCGACCAAGGCGAAGAACGCGGCGAGGCGGGAGAACCCGGTGATCACGGCAGAGGAGTTCCTGGAGTGGGTGGGATGAACCGCAGCGACGAGGCGAGGACCGACGTGGATGATACGGACGACGACGACCGTTACCTGATCATCCGGGGACGGAGATGGCGACGCACGGACCCGGCGCTGGGCGCCGACGTGGTCCGTGCGCTGAAGAGCCATCTGGGCAGAGCCCGCTCCCAGGTCGGGCGCGCCGGCCGCGACGACGACCAGGCGAGCGTCCGATCAGCTCGAGACCGTGTCCAGCTCGCGAAGGAAGGCCTCGGAGAGCGCGGCCCCGCATGGTGGGAGCGCCCCGAGGACGAGCGCCGCCGTCAGGCCGCGGATCGACTCGCTCGACTCGAGCGGCTGGACACCTCAGCCCGCGATACCGACACGGACGAGGACGGCGGGGAACAGCCCCACCATGGTGAGCGTCCAGAGGGCATGGACGAAGAGCGCCCCGCTAAGTGAGCCGGAGGTCTCGCGGGCCCACATCGCCACCGGTCCCAGCAGGAGGGCCATCACCGCTAGAGCAGGGCTGCCGGTGCACAGCGTGACGAGGCCATACACCGCGGTGGGGACCACCCAGCGGGCCGGCCCAGTGAGCAGCCGAGGCAGCGCGCCGCGGAAGAACACCTCTTCAGCGGCGCCCGCCACCAGCGCAACCGCGAGCACACCCCACCGTCCGTCGGCCGCTGCGGCGACGGGACCCGCCACCCACGGGGCAGTGGCCGGGACAGCGGCCAGGACTAGACCGCCCGCCAACGAGGCCGCGGCCAGACCGACGCCCGCGGCGGCCACCGCGACCTTCGGTGCGCGCCCCGGGGCCCGGCGGGCGAGATCCGAAGGTGCCAGGCGCATGATCAGCAGTCCGCCGACGGTCCAGGTCAGGACGATTCCCAGTGCCCAACCGGCGACGGTCCCCGGCCCCTCACCCTCAGCGCGCAGCGACGCGGCCAGGAGCGGCGCAGCCACCACGACGGCGAGGCCGGCCACCCACCACGCGCCGGGACGGGAGGCGGGACGATCAGGGCTCATGCGCCTAGCGTACGAGGCCGCTCGCCGCGCCGGACCGAGGCGGGCCTTGCTCGAAGGCGCTGGCTCGTATGCACGTGCAGCTCGGGAGCACGGCACGGAGGTGGAGCATGCGCGTTCTCATCATCGGGGCCGGGGGGTATGTGGGGAGCCGGCTGATCCCCGCACTGCTGGAGGACAGACACCAGGTGGCCGCCAGGGCCCGGGATCTCCACAAGCTCGATGCCTTCTGGTGGGGGGACGCCGTCAGAGGGGTCGAGCTGGATGCGACCGAGGACGACTCCGTGCGTGCCGCGATCGCCGCGGACCCGTCGCTGTAGACAGTGGTCTCCCTGGTCCACGGCATGGAAGGAGACGACTTCCGGGAGGTAGATCGCGCCGCCGCCCGGAATCATGCGGCCGCGGTGTGGCACGCCGTGTTCCCGGTGGTCATCGGGAAGTGCACCGGTCCGGCGGGGGACGATGATCTGTCGGACGCCCGCCCTACTCTCACCCCATGATCATGATCCTCGGCGACGAGCCGCCGGAGCCGTACGACCAGTCGCGCGGCACCTGCCCCGTGTGCGGGTCGGGCCAGGTGACCCACCATCCGCTCGGCGGTCCGGACCCACACCTCGACGAGGAGGACCCTCCGTGGGTCCAGTGGCAGGGGTGCCTCCTGGTCTTCAGCGACCGGACGTGCGAGGACTGCGGTGCCGGGTGGAACGTGGAGCACGACGAGGAAGAAGACGACGAGGAATGAGCGAGGGCTGATCGCGCTGCCCGCCCCTGGCCGGACGCCTCGGCGGTTACTCTCCGGTGCATGACAAGGACCTCGCTGATCACGGGTGCCAGCTCCGGGCTCGGCGCCGAATATGCCCGCCACCTCGCCCGTCACGGGGACCGCCTGGTGCTGGTCGCCCGCGATCGCGAGCGGCTCCGACCTGGCCCCGCAGCTCGAGCACGCCGGCGCGCCGGATGTCCAGGTGCCGATGCGGCTGATGCACGCGGCGCTGCCGGGTATGCTCGAGCGCCGCTCCGCCACGATCCTGAACATCGCCTCCGCCTCCGCGGTGATGCCCCGCTCCACCTACGGCGCGGTGAAGAACTGGCAGGTGCAGTTCTCCCGCTGGGCGAATGGTGCCTACCTGTCCCGCGGCGTCAACGTGACCGCGGTGTGCCCCGGCTACACGCACACCGACTTCCACGCCCGGCTGGGCCTGCCGCGCGGTTCCGCACTCGTGGTCTCCTCCGCTCGCGGAGTGGTCGTCTCCTCCGCGGCGACGGACTCCGCGGTGGACTCGTCGGGCTCCTCGATCTACTCGGCGGCGACGGTCGGCTCCGCCTCCCGAGGCGCCTCGGGCAGGACGGCGAGGCACACGAGGGCCAGGGTCACGACCGTCGAGGTGAGGATGCCGACCTCCGCGGCGGCGGCGCCGACATAGGTGCGCCGAGTGGCGAGTCCGCGACGAGCGGCGTCGGCGAGCCGCCGACGGGACCGTAGGGAGGCAGAGCCACGTCATCATCTGCGCCGTTCTCGCGGCGCAACCTTTCGTGTACGGATCCCAGCGGTCGACGGATCGATGGCTTGAGTCTGCGGAGGGGGTGTGACGGATGAGGGGCCGGCGGGCGAGGAGGGTTCTTGTGCAAATCTGCTCGCGGCCACGGGTGCGTCCTTACGATCAGGACATGGCGACCATTCCATCAACACTCCTCGATGTCTACGACCGCTGGATCCGGGCGGAGCGCCGCCCTCAGGAGCGCTTCGTCTGGAGGCCCGAGAGCTGGAGGAAGCGCCTCGGGGAGATGGACCTCGTGGACCTCGACGCGATCGCCGACGCATGTGAGCAGGCGGGGAACGGAACGCGGGACCGCATCGATCGAGAGATCGTCAGGGGCCTCCATTCCCCGGCGATTCTCCGGCCCGACGGTGGCAGCTACGACCCGAAGGCTGTGGTCACGGCGTTCGTCGCGGCCATGATCTGGGGGTATGGCACGACGGGGTACGGTCCGTACCGCACCGCGCGCGTCCTGACGACGGACACTGAAGCCGTACAGCACCTCGTCGACGTTGCTGGCTACGCGCAGGGCGAGTCCGCCGGTGGGGTGAAGTCGTTCGAGCACATCGCCGGGCAGGGCCGTAACTACCTCAAGTACCTCGGCCCAGCCTTCGGCACCAAGTTCCTGTACTTCCTCACCGCGGCCTCGGACGTCGCCGAAACGACGCCGGTGATGGACGGGGTGATCCGCCGCTGGTTCGCAGGAGAACCAGACATCTCCCTCGTGACGTCGTCGTGGGACCCGCGCAGCTATCGCACATACCTGTCGTCGCTGGACACCTGGCGGAAGGAGCTGCTCGCCGTTCGTGGTGGCGTCGAGCTCGACCGCGATGACCTGGAGTTCCTGATCTTCGCGAGCACGCGTCGGGACGCGAATGCCTGGGGCGATCCGTTCGAGGCGCCGACGGTCGACCAGCTGCTCGACCTCCTCGAGACAGAGATCGTCGACCTCGATGCGCAGCGCGGCTCGACGGAAGGCGACAGGCTCTTGCGTCAGCTCGCCGACTGGGTCTCCGGGAGCGAGGAGACCTCCTGACCGGGGTGCTTCATTCGCACGGAACTCGGGATGGCTAGCACCCCCGCTCCTTCGCCCAGATTGCTAGCGTGAGCCCATGACCAGCGAATCCGTCATGGGCACCCTCCGCGAGTTCGCCGCCGAGCGCGAGTGGCAGCAGTTCCACTCGCCGGAGAATCTCGCCAAGTCCATCTCGATCGAGGCCGCGGAGCTGCTCGAGTGCTTCCAGTGGAGCCCGGAGGCGGATCTCGAGGACGTGACCGGCGAGCTGGCCGACGTCCTCACCTATGCGCTCACGCTCGCGGACCACCTCGGCCTAGACCCCGAGCAGATCGTGCTGGACAAGCTCGAGCGCACGCGGGAGAAGTACCCCGTCGAGAAGGCGAAGGGGCGGAGCACAAAGTATGACCGGCTGTGAGATCGAGGAGCTCCGCTTCACCGCGGAGTCGGTGCGCGAGACCCGGGAGCGCCTCCCCCGCTTCTCCAACTGGCCCGTCGTCTACCTCATCGAGGACGGCCACGACATCTACGTCGGCGAGACCGGCAGCGCCGACCGCCGCATGGCGCAGCACCTCAAGTCGACGCAGAAGCAGCAGTCGCCCCCCTATACCTCGCTCCCGTTCACCACGCTGATCCCGATGTTAACGAACGTCGAGGAGGTGCCCGCGTACCTCACGACGACGGAGGCGAGCGTGAGCACGGACAGCTTCTACTGGACCTCGCGCATGATCGCCGCCCTGGCCGACGCACACTTCGCCGAGGTCATCCCTGCGATCGAGCGCTGCCAGCAGCGCACCCTCGCCCTCGGCCACGCGGCCGTGCACGCCGCGACCGCGGCCTGCGAGGGAGCAGACGAGGACGCCGTGCCCAGCCTGCTCGTCGAGGCGAACACCGCCGTCGCCGAGTGGATCCGCACCACGAGCAACCACATGACGAACCGGTTCTCGCGGTTGGACGGGTGAGCACGGTGGCGACGCGCCTGTTCGTCGGCGTCGACCTCGCGGCGGACCCGCGCCGGACCGGCCTCGCCACCCTCCGCGAGGAGGGCGACCGAGTCCGGATCGAGAGCGTCCGCGTGGGGGCGAACGACGACGACGTGCTCGCCGCCGTCCTCTCCGCGGCGAAAGCCGGCATCGACGTCCCCTTCGGCTGGCCCCGGCAGTTCGTCGACCTCGTCGGCGGACATCACTCCGGTGACCTTGCCGTCCCGGAGGACACCGGACCGGACTGGCGCCGCGACGTGCTCTACCGGAGGACGGATCTCGAGGTGCGCCGCCTCGTCGGCAAGACGCCGCTCAGCGTCGCGGCGGACAAGATCGCCTACCCGGCCATCCGCTGGGCGGCTATCGCGGCGCGACTGCGGGAGCAGGGTGTCCCCACCCCGCTCGACGGCACCGGCGTCGCCTGCGAGGTCTACCCGGGCGCCGCTCTGGCCGCATGGGGTTTAGGGGCCGTGCGCTACAAGAAGGCCAAGGGAACACAGGAGCGCGGCGAGCTCGTCGAAGCGCTCGACGCACGCTGGCCGTGGCTCGATTGGGCAGGGCACCAGGGCCTGTGCGCAACAAGCGACGATGCGCTGGACGCGGTGATCGCCGCGGTCGTCGCGCGCGAGGTGTTGCACGGCCGGGCGGTCTCCCCGCCTGCCGAGCTCACCGCAGCCGCGACGGACGAGGGATGGATCTGGTTGCCCGCGCTGGATTGAGAATTCTGCGCCGCCGATGGCAGACGACTGGGCTTTGTCGCCCGCCCACGGACGCAGATCGTCGCGCCTACACCTCGCGCGTTGCCGACGGGCACTTCATGGGCATGCGCCGAGCAGTGATGGAAGCAGGACGGAAATCGAACAAGGTGGAGCGGCTGCTGGAGATCGTCGACGATGCGACGGCCAATGGCCGCAAGGTCATCGTCTTCTCGTTCTTCCGTACCGTCATCGACGAGCTGGTGGAACTCCTGCCAGGCCCTGTGCACGGCCCGATCAGCGGAAGTGTGAGTGCCGCCCGGCGACAGGAGACCGTCGACGAGTTCTCCGACTCCCCCGAAGCCGACGTTCTCCTGTCCCAGATCCAAGCCGGAGGCGAGGGCCTCAATATTCAGGCAGCCTCTGTCGTGGTTCTCTGCGAGCCCCAGCTCAAGCCCTCGCTCGAAGTGCAGGCCATCGCTCGAGCGCACCGCATGGGACAGAAGCGATCCGTACAGGTACACCGGCTCCTGTCCGATGAGGGGATCGATCCGCGCATCGTCGAACTGCTCGGAGAGAAGACGAGGATCTTCGACGAGTACGCCCGCGAGTCGGCCACGAAGGATGCCGATAGGGATGCCGTCGAATCCGGGGAGATCGCCATCGAGAAGCGGCTGATGGCAGAGGAAAAGGCTCGCGTGCTGGGCGAAAGCCCTGCGACGACAGACTCCATCGCGTAGGACCCTCGGGGGGCGGGGGACGGCAGCGAGCAGAGCACTCGATCGCCGAGCGCAGCTCCCGGTACCTGACCGCGCACCCCGTCCGCGTCACGTGAGTAAATTGATCAGGGTCAGAGTTCACGCCGCATAGGAGCAGACACCATGGAGGCCACTACTCTCGCCAAGGCGTTCGCGTACTTCGACTCAGCTCCCGTAAATCCCAGGTGGTCCTGGTCCGCTGTGAGCCCCGATTCCAAGAAGGTCACACTCACGATCTGGGAACACGAGGTGGACGCCGACGGGTCGGTCAACTTCTTCGGCGACCCCACCTTAGCGTCCTGGTCCTCGAAACCGGGAAACCAAGAGCGCATCCGGAATCTGCGGATCGCCCGCGACAACTGCGACTCTCTTTGTCACGTCATCTGGGTCACTGCACGCGATCCCGAGGAGACCCCTCTGAAGATCGCAGGACGGTATCCCGAGAAGCACCTGATGATGAAGATCATCAGCCTGGACGAAGTGACCGGTGAGTTCTCGGCCGCCCTCGTCGATCCGACGACTCCGGGCCATGAACGACGAAGGATGGCCGACCGGTCCCCCCTCCCGCCCACGCCGAGCCCACGAGACAGTGCCCATGGAAGTGTGAGCGACAGGACTACCCCACGCGCCATCGCAACCTGCCCGAACTGCTTCATCCAGCTCCCCGCGACCGGTATCTGCGGGAGCTGCGAATAGGGACAGTCGGCGCCAGTCACGGCTAACCCCGGCCTCACGCCTCCACACCGGCGTCGACAACGTCAT
>NZ_JALXKT010000006.1:0-81139 GCF_025144775.1 Brachybacterium sp. p3-SID957
AACACGGGGCGTCCCGCGTCCGAGGGTTCTGCCCGTCGGCTCTGCTGCAATGGGGAGGGCTCCTCCTCCGGCGGCTCCTCGAGGGAGCTCTGCTCGGACTCGTCGACCTCGTGATCGGCCTGCCTGGGATCGGGTGTCTCCTGCGAGGCCAGGCCCGGGCCGTCGAGGGGATGGTCCACTCCGGTGCGGTCCGTCGGCTGGGTCATTGCTGCTCCTCCTGCTCATCACTGCTCTGTTCGATCGAGGCGCCGTCGGCTCCGGCGCGGGCCAGGAAGTCGTCGGCGCCGCCCACCAGCTCGATGTGACCGGTGGGCACGTCGGCCGTGGCCATGCGCACGATCTCTGCAGCGAACTCGTCCACGGAGTAGAGGCGACCGGCGGCCTCACGCCGCGCCTCCAGAGCACCGGGGCGTGCCCGGTCCAGCAGGGTGGCGGTGACGGTTCCCTCGATCATGTCGGCGCTGACAACCACGAAGGAGACGCCCTTCTCGGACATCACCGGGATCTGCTCGCTCAGGGCGTCCTCGCCGGCGCGCTTGGAGCGGGCGACCGCCTCGTACTCCGGCATCGTCTCGACGTCCTTGATGAAGTGGGCCTGGTGACTGGTCACGAACACCACGCGGCCACCGGCACCGAGGTGCTCCAGGCCGGCCTCGAGCGCATCCAGCTGGGCGTCGCGGTTCAGGCGGGTGGCGTAGTCCTCCCCGAGGTCCTTCTCCATGCCGCCGGAGGCATTGAGGACCAGCAGGTCCAGTGCGCCGAACTCGTCGACGGCTGTGCGCATCAGAGTGCGCACGTCCTCGGGGCTGGTCAGATCGGCGCCGACGGCCACGGCCCGGCCACCGGCGGCCTCGATCTCGGCGACCACCTTGTTCGCCCGGGGCGCCTTCTGCCGGTAGTTGATCACCACGTTCGCACCCAGCTCGGCCAGCTGCTTCGCGGTGGAGGCTCCCACGCCGCGGGAGGATCCGGTGACGACAGCGGTCTTGCCTGAGAGGACGGCCATGTGAACTCCTGGTCCGATCGGGGGATGTGGTCGATGCAGCGACGGACAGGCGAGCGTCCGGGCTGGGTCCGAGCCTACCGGGAGGGCCCGCCCCAGCGGCAGTGCGGTCCGGGTGCCGTGACCCGCTACCCTGATCAGGCGCGCGAGTGGCGGAATTGGCAGACGCGCTGGATTTAGGTTCCAGTGCCCGAGGGCGTGAGGGTTCGAGTCCCTTCTCGCGCACGATCCCGAGGCGCCGAGCCCCGTTCGGCACCCGGCCCCATGGCACCCAGGCCATATGAGAGGTGAGCACTCGTGACCCTGTTCGGTCTCGTCCGCCACGGGCAGACGGAGTACAACCGCCGGAGCCTGTTCCAGGGCTCCTCGGACATCCCGCTCAACGACGACGGCATCGAGCAGGCCCATCGGGCGCTCGACCACATCCCGGACGTGGACTGGGACGTGGTGATCACCTCCCCCTTGCAGCGGGCCGAGCAGACCGGGCGCATCATCGCGGAGGACCACGGGATCCCCTTCGGCCAGGTTGTTGCTGACCTGCGGGAGATCGACTGGGGCCAGGCCGAGGGGATGGACGTCGACGAGGCGGAGGCTCGTTGGCCGCAGCGCTCCTTCCCCGGGCGTGAGGACCACCAGGAGGTGGCCGACCGCGGCTACGACTCCCTGGAGAAGCTCGAGGAGCAGTACCGGGGCAAGAACGTGCTGGTGGTGGCCCACGGGACGATCATCCGCTTCATCCTCTCGGGCATCGCCGAGCGCGCCCTGGACTCGATCCCCAATGGCACCCTGTCCCTGGTGCGCCTGGAGGGTACCGAGTGGACGGTGGAGATGATCGCCAACGAGCGCGTCCAGAACACCGTGCGCACCGCGTCGCGCGATCAGAACCCGCGCTTCGTCGTCGAGCACCGGAACCTGACCCCGGGGGCCGATCCCGCCGTGGACGCCACCGATCCGAACACTGAGCACTGAGCACTGAGCACTGAGCACTGATCGACCGCTGAGCCGAGGAGGCCCGATGAACAACACCGCCGTGGACACCGAGGGCGCCTGGTTCGAGCCCGAGCGCATCCGGGAGCTGCGACGCCGCCTGCCCATCCCCTACGTGGACATCGTGCCGGTGCGCACCGACACCGACGGCACCATCTCCGAGGTGGGCCTGCTGCTGCGCGCCTCCGGCGCCGGGCGCATCGTGCGGGCGATCGTCTCGGGTCGCGTGCTGGTGCACGAGACGCTGCGCGAGGCCATCGCCCGCAACGTGGAGAAGGACCTGGGGCCGATGGCCCTGCCCCGCATCCCGGTGGCGCCCCAGCCGTTCACGGTGGCCGAGTACTTCCCCACCCCCGGCCAGTCCCTGTTCACAGATGCGCGGCAGCACGCGATCTCCCTGGCCTACATCGTGCCCGTTGACGGCGAGACCGCCCCGCAGGAGGACGCCCTGGACCTGGCTTGGTGCTCGGTCCCCGAGCTGCTGGACTCCGGGATGCTGGACGAGATGGAGGGCGGGCACGACATCATCGTGCGCCGCGCCCTCGCCCACGGCGGGCTGATCTGACAGCCGTCAGTTAGCATGAGACAGCCCGCACGCCCGTGGGCCACGATCCTCTCCCGAAAGGACCACGGCCACATCGTGCCGGATTCACCATGAGCAATCCTCCCCAGCCTCCGCACCCGCAGGACCCCAGTGGCTCGCAGGACCCCCAGGGCCACCCGGGCCAGCAGCACTCCGCGCACCCCGAGGGCGCGCAGCCGCAGTACGCAGCCCCCGGCACCGGTGCCGGTCAGCCGCCGACAGGGGCCGAGGCACCGAAGTCCGGGATGGGCAAGGGGCCGATCCTCGCGGTCGTGGGATGCGTGGCGCTGTTCCTGGTGCTGCTGCTGGCACTCGGCGCGTTCTTCGGCATCCGCGCACTGACCGGAGGCGACGACAGCACCCCCGGGGAGCAGACCACCGCCCCGCAGGAGCAGACCCCCACCGAGGACGCCACCGAACCGGCCGGGGAGACCACCGAGGCCCGGACCACCACCGCAGAGGAGACGCCGTCCGAGGAGGCGACCACCTCCGCCGATCCCAGCGAGACCGAGAGCGAGGCCGTCGCCGGCGGTGAGGCCAATGCCGTGCCCAAGGGCACCGCTGTCACGCTTCCCGACTCGGACTACCAGCCCACCGGCACCGTGGACACCGTGATCGGTGACGTCAACTGGGACGCCACAGCCTGGGTCGCGGAGCAGAACAAGTTCAACGAGGTGCCGCCGGAGGGCCAGAAGTACATCATGGTCCAGGCCGAGCTGACCTACCACGGGCCTGATGAGTGGTCCACCTACGCGTGGCCGCCGGCAGACTTCGTGGACGCCGATGGCAACGCGTACGAGGACGCCGGGGTCGTCACACCGGACACCATCGACAAGCCGACCCTGACCGATGGAGGAACGGTCACCCGCCACTGGGTCTACCTGGTCCCTGCCGACACCCCTGAGGGCGGCCACTTCGTGCTCGCCAACCGCCTCCCCCTGGACGAGGCGCTCGTGGAAGGGCAGTGGGTCGAGGCGACCTGATGCATCGCTGCAGCAGGTGCTGACGCCACGGGCCCCGCAGTTCCGGATTCATCCGGTCTGCGGGGCCCGTGCCATGCAGACGTATCAGCTCTCCAGGAGCCGCGCCACGTGGGGGGCGATGGCCCGGAACGCCTTGCCGCGGTGGGAGATCGCGTCCTTCTGCTCGGGGGTCAGCTCTGCGGCGGAGCGCTGCTCACCGTCGGGCCGGAACAGCGGGTCGTAGCCGAAACCGCCGTCCCCGTGCCGCTTCGTCAGGAGCACACCGGTCATCTCCCCTCGCTCGACGACCTCGGCTGAATCGGGTGCCACCAGGGCCGCCGCGCACACGAACCGTGCAGCGCGGTGCTCGGTGGGCACGTCGGCCAGCTGGGCCAACAGCAGGTCGTTGTTGGCGTCGTCATCGCCGTGGCGGCCGCTCCAGCGGGCCGAGAAGATCCCGGGCGCGCCGCCCAGCACGTCCACGGCCAGCCCCGAGTCATCGGCCACGGCCAGCAGGCCCGTCGCTGCAGCAGCGGAACGGGCCTTCAGCAAGGCGTTGCCCTCGAAGGTGACGGCGTCCTCCACCACGTCCGGGAGCGCGATGCCGGCCGAGGAGATCACGGCCTCCTCGGCGAGTCCCGGGACGGCGGCGGTGAGGATGCGCCGCAGCTCCCGCAGCTTCTTCGCGTTATGAGAGGCCAGGATCACCCGGGCTCCCTCGGGAACGGGTGTCGTGACCGCAGCGTTCATCGGCCGACTGCCGGGCGGCCGGGGGTGGTCTCGAGGGTTGCCCGCTGGATGCCTGCCAGTTCGGCGCATCCGGCGACCGCCAGGTCCAGCAGCGAGTTCAGCTCGGCACGGTCGAAGGGCGCGCCCTCGGCGGTTCCCTGGACCTCCACGAAGTCACCGCTGCCGGTGACCACGACGTTCATGTCGGTGCCGGCGGCGACGTCCTCGCGGTACTCGAGGTCCAGCAGGGGCCTGCCGTCGATGATGCCGACGCTGACAGCGCTGACGGTGTCGGTGAGGACGGTGCGGGAGGAGGGGATCGCGGTGTGCCGCTTGCCCCAGGTGACGGCGTCGGCGAGGGCCACGTAGGCGCCGGTGATGGCGGCGGTGCGGGTGCCGCCATCGGCCTGGAGCACGTCGCAGTCGATCTGGATGGTGTTCTCGCCCAGTGCCTCCAGGTCGATGATCGCGCGCAGGGACCGGCCGATCAGGCGGGAGATCTCATGGGTACGGCCACCGATCTTGCCCTTGACGCTCTCTCGGCTGGAGCGGGTGTTGGTGGCACGGGGCAGCATCGCGTACTCGGCGGTGATCCAGCCGGAGCCGGAGCCCTTCTTCCAGCGCGGCACGCCCTCGGTGAAGGAGGCGGCGCACAGCACCCGGGTGCGGCCGAACTCGATCAGGGCGCTGCCCTCGGCGTGGTCGAGCCAGCCGCGGGTGATGCGCACCTCGCGCAGCTGCTGGGGGGTGCGGCCGTCCACGCGGTCGCCGTTGCTCTGGGGGGTGGTGCTGGTGGTGTCTGCGCTCACGGGCGCGACCTCCTCGGTGGGTGTCAGTGGGACACGTCGAGGATATCCATCGGGGACACGACCTCGATCGGCCCGTCGTACACGGCGCGCGCCTCCTCCAGTGCCTGCCGGGGCTCGGTCCACGCGGGGATGTGGGTCAGGGCCAGCACCTTCACCCCGGCCCTGGCGGCGCACTCCCCCGCCCGGCGGCCGGTCAGGTGGACCCCGGTGAAGCGGTCGTCGCGGCCCTCGAGGTACCCGGCCTCGCACAGGAACAGGTCCGCGCCGGCGGCGAGCTCGTCCAGCGCCCGGCAGGAATCGGTGTCCCCGGAGTACACGAACACCTCGTCACCGCAGGTGACACGGAACCCGTACGCCTCGACCGGGTGCAGCACCAGGCGGGTCTCGAAGCGCAGCGGCCCCACCTCGAACACGTGGCGGTCGCTGATCGCGTGGTACGCGAAGGGGACGGTGTCCACGCCGTCGGGCACATCGCTCTCCCGGCACATCACCGCGGCCAGGCGCTGCGGCAGGGAGGCCGGGGCGTGGATCGGCAGCTGGGGAAGGTCGGTGCGCTCGTGGTACGCCCAGAACACCTCCAGGCCCGTGAGGTCCAGGAAGTGGTCGGGGTGCAGGTGGGAGAAGACCACGGCGTCCAGTTGGGCGGGGTCGATCACCCGCTGCAGGGGGCCGAACGCACCCGAGCCCAGGTCGATCAGCACCCGCCAGGTGCGGCCGGTCTCGTCCTCGTGCTGCAGCAGGTAGGCGGACGCCGCGCTGCGGGGGCCGGCGAAGCTGCCGGAGCAGCCGATCACGTGGATCCTCATCCGGTCACCACCGGCAGGGTCGCGGTCATGGTGACCATGGGGCCAAGGAAGCGGCGGGAGAGGCGTGCGAAGGCGTTGTCGTCGCCGCGGCCGGTGGCGGTCTGGGCGAACACGTGGCGCGGCGGCGTGGGATCGGTGCGCAGCAGGTCGGTGCGGCGCAGCTGACGGTAGATGTCCAGTGCGGTCTCCTCGGCGGACGAGACCAGAGTGACCTCCGGTCCCATCACGTAGCTGATCGGGCCGGCGAGCATCGGGTAGTGGGTGCAGCCCAGCACCAGGGTGTCCACCCCGGCCTCGCGCACGGGTGCCAGGTACTGCTCGGCGACCTCGACGATCTCGTCGCCGGCGATCTCACCCCGCTCGACGAACTCCACGAAGCGGGGGCAGGCTGCGGTGACGATCTCCAGGGCGGGGGCCGCGGCGAAGGCGTCCTCGTAGGCGCGGGAGGTGATGGTGGCCTGGGTGCCGATCACGCCGACCCTGTGGTTGCGGGTGGCGGCAACGGCGCGGCGCACGGCCGGCTGGATCACCTCGACCACGGGCACCTCGTAGCGTTCACGGGCATCGCGCAGCACTGCGGCCGAGGCGGTGTTGCAGGCGATCACCAGCATCTTCACGCCGCGGTCCACCAGGGAGTCCATGATGTCCAGGGCCAGTGCGCGCACCTCGGCGATCGGGCGGGGGCCGTACGGGGTGTGTGCGGTGTCGCCGATGTAGACCAGCTCCTCCTGTGGCAGCTGGTCCAGCACGGCCCGGGCGACGGTGAGGCCCCCGACGCCGGAGTCGAAGATCCCGATCGGCGCGTTGTTCATCCCGGCCAGCGTAGGCTCCGGGGGGCCTGCCTGCAGTGACGGCGCGCTCACTGGGTGCAGGGTCACAGCAGGAGCGGCCGACGGGGCTCAGCGGGGCGGGCGGACGGGATGCGCGGCGGGCCCGTGACCCGGGTGCGGTCAGTCCATGGCGCGCAGCAGGCTCTCCTGAAGCCAGCTGAGCAGCTCGTACACGGCGATCACCACATCGCCTCCCACCTGCCCGGCATCGGCAGGGGTGGCGTCCTCCACCCGCTCCCCGATCTGCTGCAGCATGCGCACGGTGTCGAAGTCGCCGTCCCGCTCCAGCCCCAGGCGGTCCGCCAGCACGATCCGCACGTCGTTGACGGCACGCAGGAACGAGACGGCCTCCTCCTGGTCCAGTGCGACCTCGCTGCGGCCGGCCCCGGAGGCGTCCATCACGGTCATCACGCTGCGCAGATCGGCGATCTTGCCCTCGGCGAGGTCCAGCTGGCCCAGGCGCCGGTACTCGGCCGCCAGGGCCGGGTCGCGGGAGGCGTCGGGGAACAGGCGCTTCACGGCGGTATCCGACGGTTCGCGGGCGTCACGGGAGGCGAACTCGGCCTCCAGGCGCTGCAGCGGGTCCTCGCTGTCGGCGGCCTGCTGGATGGCGCTGGAATCAGCACCGATGCCCAGATCCGCCCGGATCAGATCGGCCGTCTCCTGCGCCACCTGGGCGATGATCGCCTTCTCCTCGGCGTCCAGGCGGCACACCAGGGAGCCGTCGGGTCGACGGCGGAATGCGTGGGCCATTCAGTCCTCCCCCGCCCTCTCCAGGGTGGCGTGCAGGCCGTAGGAGTGCATGGCCTGCACATCGGTCTCGACCCGCTCGCGGGAGCCGCGGGAGACGATCGCGCGGCCCTCCTGGTGCACCTGCATCATCAGCTGCTCGGCAATGGGGCGGGAGTAGCCGAAGTAGCGGCGGAACACGAACACCACATAGCTCATCAGGTTCACCGGGTCGTTCCACACCACGGTGCACCAGGGCCCGGTGGTCTCGGCCAGATCCTGGGGCGACCGGGAGGTGTCGGTGAGGCCGCCGGGTGCGGACGTGGCCCGCGGTGCCTGGACCGGCATCGATCTCCTCCTCGCTGGGGCCGCACAGGATCTCCGAGCGGTCCGCAAGATTCTACGTGCCGGGTGCGACGGAGGAGCCGTGCGACGCACTACGGTGGAGCGGTGACCACCTCTCTGCTCACCGACCTCTACGAGCTGACCATGCTGCGCGCCGCCCGTCAGGCGGGCGTCGCGGATCGCCACTGTGTGTTCGAGGTGTTCACCCGCTCCCTTCCCGAGGGCAGGCGCTACGGGGCGCTGGCCGGCACCGGCCGGGTGCTGGAGGCGATCGCCGAGTTCCGCTTCGACGACGCTGATCTGCGGTACCTGCGCAGTACGGGCACCCTGGACGAGGACACCCTGCAGCATCTGGCGGAGTACCGCTTCACCGGGGACGTGCACGGCTACGCGGAGGGCGAGCTGTACTTCCCGAACTCGCCGGTGCTGCGGGTGGAGGGCACCTTCGGCAACGCGGTGCTGCTGGAGACGGTGATCCTCTCGATCATCAACCATGACAGCGGCGTGGCCTCGGCCGGCTCGCGCATGGTCACCGCGGCGCGCGGCAGACCCTGCATCGAGATGGGAGGCCGGCGGGTCCACGAGGACGCTGCGATCCACGCGGCCCGCGCCGCGTATGTGGTGGGCTTCGACTCCACCTCCAACCTGGCAGCGGGTGCCCACTACCGGATCCCGGTGGCCGGGACCGCCGCCCACGCCTTCACCCTGCTGTTCGATACAGAGGAGGAGGCGTTCCGCGCCCAGCTGGCCGCCCAGGGCACCGACACCGCCCTGCTGGTGGACACCTACGACGTGGAGCAGGCGGTGCGCACCGCCGTGGAGCTGGCCGGTCCGGAGCTGGGCACCGTCCGCCTGGACTCCGGTGACCTCGAGAAGCAGGCCGCCTCCCTGCGTGAGCTGCTGGACTCCCTGGGGGCCACCGGCACCCGCATCACCGCCACCGGTGATCTGGACGAGTACCGGGTGGAGGACCTCAAGGACGACCCTGTGGACGGCTACGGGATCGGCACCAAGCTGGTCACCGGCTCCGGTCACCCCGCCCCCGGTTTCGTGTACAAGCTGGTGGAGCGCGAGGGCGCCGATGGCCTCATGCATCCCGTCGGCAAGATGTCCGAGTCCAAGGCCACCCTGGGTGCCGGCAAGCACGCCTACCGGATGCTGGTGGGCGGGAAGGCCCACGCCGAGCTGGTGCTGCCGGGCGAGGCCGAGGTGGCCGAGTTCGAGCGGGAGCTGCACGCGGAGCTGAACTCCGCTGGCGCCTCCCCCGAGTGGAGCCGCACGGACCTGCGGCCCCTGCAGGTACCTCTCATCCTGGGCGGGGAGCCGGTGGAGCCCCTCTCCCAGCCCGAGCTGGTGCAGCGGGCACGGCAGCGCCACCAGGAGTCCCTGGCCGAACTGCAACTGGACCCGGACGATGGTCCCGACGGCCCCGTCGCGATCCCGACCGTCACCGACGGCATCGAGGCGGCACGAGTGCTGCGCTGAGGCTCGCTCGGACCGGCAACGCAGCCTTGGCGGGGTCGAGGGGTGCATCCAACCCACTCTGTTCTTCGGCCCACAGGTCTGTCATCGAGAATTCCTCCGCGCGAATGGCCCCTGCCCGGCCAGCGCTGAGCGCGGCAACAATGGGCGTTCCGCGTCCGGGGGCGTGAGCCACGTTGCTCAGGAATTATCCCAGGAGGCAGCGCGAGGACGACAGCAACTCGGCAGGGAAGTGCCGTCGGCGGCTAGAGCTGGGGACGACGGCGGCGGGCTGTCGTCGCGGTGGTAGACCCCAGGAATGACGGCGCCACCCAGTCTTGACGAAATGCCTGGATGCACTGGTTGGCTCGGACCCGGTTCTCTGGCGCAGCGAGCGACCAAGCCTCTGCAGTTGTCGACAGACACTTCACCAAGTGATTCAGGTTCGCCCGCATTGACTTGCTCGGCACCGGCCTGAGCCCATCAGGCCCGGCGCAGGCCAGCAGGGTCACCGAGTCCTGCAAGTGACGTACAGGATTTGCACTGGGGACCTGATGAGCGGCGCCCTTCAGGGACAACGCTGAAGGCAGGTCGGGGATACGGATGCGCTCCCCGCTGGGGAGCAGGTGCACGATCGATCGTTTCAAGGCAGATCCAGACCCGGGAACCTTGACGAGATCACGACCAAGGTATCGCGGTGACCACGATTCCCGGTCAGAGACCATGAGGTCGACGGTGTCGCCATCCCGCACGAACCGGTGAAAGGGTGCGGCGGCGTCCACCGGCTCACGCGGGGTGAACCCCAGGTCCGCGAGTGCCAGAGCGTGGGCAACGTACGCCCCGGACTGGAGTTCCACGACGATGTCCGCGTCATCTGTGGGACGCACGTGCGTGACCCCAGCCCTCTGGGCGTGACGGTGCACCATGAGCCCACCCACAAGGAGCCAGCTGTCCAGCTCGAACGACATGGCCACCTCAGTCAGCAAGGCGTGCGGATCAGAGCGCATGGGCAACCGACTCCAGCTCGGAGGTTGCAGCAGCGGACTCCCGCGCATCACCGAGCACATACGTGTCCACCAGCCATCTGGCTCCGCGATTGTCGTGGGGCCGCTCGATGACGACGAGGTCGCCATCGGGATCTGCTGCAACCGGCTGGCTCGCCTCGAACTGGTCGAGGTCGACCACCTCGGCGAACCGCATCCACGACTCACCCGCCACGATCCCCAGGGCGGATAGATCTGCAATGCTGGGGCCGATCAGGTGAGCATCCACCTCGCCGAGGGTTCGATACCTCGACCATGTGCCGATCCACGACGAGGAGGCGATCTGCCGGGCGGTCATTTCGCGCAGTGCCGCCCGCAGTCTTGATCGCTCAGATGATGAGACCGAATCGCCTTGCCCGCCGGACAGCAGATCAATGGCTGCCTCGAGTGTCCTGCTGGACCACTTCCGTCCACGTGATGTCGTCCGGACCCACGCCTGCACGGCTAGGTCGTCCGTCGTGACCTGTCGCCCGAGCACCCGGGCCATACCAAGCCTTCCATCCCCCAGCGCCCGCTGCACCGTTCGCCGGCTCACGCCGGCAATCTGCGCTGCGTCTGCGACGGTCAACTCCATGCAGAAATCGTCGCATGAGCGACGCTTTCCGTCAATCACCGGGCCGCGGCTCACCAGACTGAATACCAGCGCTCGTGATTCCGGGCAGCGTTTGCCGTACCCCTCAGCGCCTTCCCACGAACCAGCCGCGCAGGGTGTCGATCCGCTCCTGCAGCTGATCGGCGCTGGCCTGGGGAACGGCGGGGCCGCCGCAGCGGTTGCGCAGGCTGGTGTGCACCGAGCCGTGCGGGGTGCCGGACTTGCGCGACCACGCCGAGACCAGGGAGCTGAGTTCCTTGCGCAGGTCCATGAGACGGCGGTGGTCCACCACGCCGGGCTGCGGGGCGCGGGAGGTGCCGTTCTGACGACGGGACTGCTGCTGGGCCTGGTGTTGCTGCAGCACGGTGCGCATCTGCTCGGTGTCCAGCAGGCCGGGGATCCCCAGGAACTCCTGTTCGTCCTCGCTGCCCACCACTCCCCCGGCGCCGTACTCGCCGCCGTCGAACAGCACCCGGTCGAAGGACGCCTCGGACTCGAGGGCCTCGAAGCCCATCTCCAGCTGCTCGGAGGCCCGCTCGGAGCGGTTGGCCTCCTCGATGAGGGCCTCGTCCAGCCCCGTGAGCGCATCGCCCGCATCGGGCCTGCGGTCCAGCACATGGTCCCGCTCGGCCTCCATCGCGGCTGCGTGCGCCATCAGGATCGGCACCGAGGGGATGAACACGCTGGCGGTCTCCCCACGGGTGCGGGAGCGCACGAAGCGGCCCACGGCCTGCGCGAAGAACATGGGGGTGGCGGTGGAGGTCGCGTACACGCCGACCGCCAGGCGGGGCACGTCCACGCCCTCGGAGACCATGCGCACCGCCACCATCCAGCGGTCCTCGGAATCGGAGAACGCCTCGATGCGCTTGCCGGCGCCGGCATCGTCGGAGAGCACCACGGTGGGCTGCTCGCCGGTGAGGTCGGCGAGGGTGGCGGCGTAGGCGCGGGCAGACTTCTGGTCGGTGGCGATCACCAGTCCCCCGGCGTCGGGCACGTGGCGGCGCACCTCGGTGAGGCGACGGTCCGCGGCCGAGAGCACGGCCTGGATCCACTCGCCCTTGGGGTCCAGGGCGGTGCGCCAGGCCTGCTGGGTGATGTCCTTGCTCTCCAGGGCGCCGAGCTGAGCGGAGACCTCGTCGCCGGTCTTGGTGCGCCAGTACATCCGTCCGGAGTAGGTCATGAACAGCACCGGGCGCACCACGTGGTCCTGCAGGGCGTCGCGGTAGCCGTAGGTGTAGTCGGCCTTGGAGCGCAGGAAGCCCTCGCCGTCCTCCTCGTAGGTGACGAAGGGGATCTGGGAGTCGTCGGAGCGGAACGGGGTGCCGGTCAGCGCGAGCCGCCGGGTGGCGGGGTCGAAGGCCTCACGCACGCCGTCGCCCCAGGTGAGGGCGTCGCCGGCGTGGTGGATCTCGTCCAGGATCACCAGGGTGCGATCGGCCTCGGTGCGGGCGCGGTGCAGTCCCGGGTTCATTCCCACCTGTGCGTAGGTGATGGCCACGCCCTGGTACTGGGCGCCATGGCGGCCCTGGGCGTTGGTGAAGTTCGGATCCAGGGAGATGCCCACGCGGGCGGCGGAATCGGCCCACTGCGCCTTGAGGTGCTCGGTGGGGGCCACCACGGTCACCCGACGCACCGTGCCGGCCGCGAGCAGCTGGGCCGCGACCTGCAGCGCGAGGGTGGTCTTACCGGCGCCGGGGGTCGCCACGGCCAGGAAGTCCTTCGGCTGGGCCTCGCGGTACTGGTCCAGCGCGGCCTGCTGCCAGGCTCGCAGCTTGGGGGCGGTGCCCCAGGCGGCGCGTTCGGGGTAGGCGGGCGGGAGCGACCGGGCTGCCGCCTCGGAGGGGCGGCGCGGGTCACTGGCGGAGAGATGGTTCGGTGCAGTCACAGCGTGCTCCACCGTACCGCCGCGCACCGACGAACCGGCGTCGTGCCGCGTGTGAGGAAGTTGCCTTCCCAACGCCGCCGGGGACCGAGCCGAGACACCGGAGACAGGTGACGGGTGCAGTACGGCCGCTGGACCAGTTGCTCGTTGTGGATGACCCCAGTCGCGGGCATACCGCCGCCTACACTGGCTCCGAGGCGCCAGTGTGGGGAACCGGCGCAACGAAGGGGGAAAGATGACCGAGTTCTGGGGAATGGACACCGCGCAGGTACTCGAGCACGTCGAGAAGCACCGTTCCGCAGTCGGTTCGTTCCTCGGGCTGGTGAAACGGCTCGATCAAGCGAATCCGGCGGAGGACACCTGGTTCGGGCCCGACGCTGCGGCCTTCAGCACAGCGCTGCACAGCACAGCGCTGGTTCCTCTTGCAAGATGCGCCGACGATCTCGAGGAGTTCGGCGAAGCACTCCGTACCCAGGCTCACGAACAACAGCGTGCCAGCGCAGCAGGGCGTGACCTCACCGTGTCCGACTCGATCCTCGCGGTGGCGAAGCTGGTCGAGGACCTACTTCTGGCAGGTCTCTCTTTCGGCGCCCGCATGCCGACTGCACCGCCTGGTCCGCTGTCGCTGCAGAACACCCTCAGTGAGGCATACACCGACGACGGCCTCGACGTGCCCGAGTCATCTCGGTGGGACCCGTTCGACCCGGGCGAGGTTCCTGAAGGGATGACCGAGACCGAGGCAACAAGGGATCGCATCAAGGCTCTCCGGGTGGCGGAAGGTGACTACGCGCTCTCCCAGGATGATGCCGATGCCATCCTGAAGCACTACCAAGTCGAAGAAGACGAGATGGTCATGTGGGAACTCTCGGGGCCGAATCGTTGGATCTCCGACTTGCTAGGAATGACTCCGGAGCCCGTACCGATGACCAGGACAGAGGCTCAGATGCTCGACGCGCTGGGACCTCTGGAAGCAAAGGCCTTCCACGATGACAAGCTCCGTGCCGAGCAGGAGGCCGATGCTCGATACGTAGTCGATGGGCACAACGGCCTGCATGACCAGGAGGACGCCTTCCGGCACGCGTACCTCAATGCACTGCATGCCCAGAGTCTCGGTGATGAATGGACAACAGACTTCTGGACTGCTCACGAGCGCAAGCCGAACAACCTGTCCGCAGAGGAGGCCATGGACCTCCACAACAATGAAGTAGGTCGACGGATCGCGGCGCAGAACCCGCACGCCTCGAAAGACGAACTGGCTGATCTCGTCGAGCAAGCAGTCGCGGACGGGCAGATGGTTGTCATTGACCCCTCCGGTCGTCTGGTCCCCTCGAACTCCGTCGGACTCGGGGAGACGGGCGCTCCGGAGAGGGAGACTCTGCCCGGCCACGGTCAGGAGAAAGCGAGCAACTGATGTCAGAAGTCATCCTGGTGCCGCGGTCGAAGGGGCTGCTGTCCGAACCGTCGCGACGTACTGCCTTGAAGGCTGCTGCCGCGACTGCCCTCTCCTTTCCGACCCTGACTGCGTGCGGGTTCCTGCACGACCCTGCAGACGACATCGTCCGAGGTCCACACCAGCCTTTCAGCGATGCGCTGCACGCTCTCGCAGAGGGGACATCGACGAGGTTCCAGATCGCGGATGTCGTCGACTGGCAGTGGACCCACGTGCACCTCTTCAACTATTCGAGCACGGGCGATGAGATCAACGAGGCCGCTGGCATGCGGGTTGCGACCCCAGGTCAGACTCTGTACTCCAACGGGATGATGATAATGCTCGTCTTCCACCTCGACGGGGTGACAACCGCTGCTATCAACGACGCTCACCCATGGCTGGACACTGAGCTTCCTCCCGATGAACTGGGAATCCGAACGTACGTCGAACTACACGACGACCGGGGGTTCGCCTTCGTCGATCCGGGCTGAACCCGGACCGCAGAGCGCACTGTCATCCGCCGCCGTAACGACTCAGCGGCGCCCGCCGAAGAAGCCGCGGAACCCTCCGCGACCGGAGCCCTTGCCGCCCTCGCCGCCGCCGTCCTGCGGGCCGCGGATGCCGTCGTAGATCTCCTTGCACGCCGGGCACACCGGGTACTTCTTCGGGTCACGGCCCGGCACCCACACCTTCCCGCACAGAGCGATCACGGGCGAGCCGTCCAGGGCGGCCTGGGTGACCTTGTCCTTGCGCACGTAGTGGGCGAAGCGGTCGTGGTCGCCGTCGTCGGTGGTCTGCTCCTTCTCCTGCACCTGCCTGTCCAGCACCGCGGTGGAGGTGGGCGAGGCGCCCGGGTCCTCCCGGTACGGATCGGTGTGCGAGGGGTCCGAGGTCATGCGAGCCCCGGGTGCGGAACCGACGGTGATGGTACGGGCAGCAGTGGTGCGGATGGTCATGGCGACTCCCTCGGTCGTTGCGCGGATGCCCCGAGCCTAGCGGCCCTGCCTCCCTGAGGCACGGGGGGATCCGTGCCACCATGCCCGCTATGAGCATCGCCTCGGACCTGATCGCCCGCACGCCCACCGAGATCCGCCGCGCCGGGGGCTCGGTGCCGTGGCGGCTGGGCCTGCTGGGCCTCGCTCTGCTGCTCAACATCGGCTTCTACCTGCCGACCGTCCCCTCGAGCATCCCGGGGCTCGCAGTGCCCGGCCTCGACAAGGTGGCCCACGTGCTGGTGTTCTCCCTGACCGTGTGGGCGGCCGGGCGCGTGCTGGCACCGGTGAAGCGGTTCCCGATGGGATGGGTGGTGATCGCAGCCCTGGCGCATGCTGTTCTGTCCGAGCTCGTGCAACTCGTGGCCCTCCCCGAACGTGCGGGGACGGCGGGCGATCTGATCGTCGACGTGGTCGGCATCGCCCTGGGCCTGGGGCTGTGGATCGGCGAACGCCAGCGCCGCCGGCGACTGCTGGAGACGATCGACGAGCTCGAGCCCGCGCCGCTGGCCCAGCGCTGAGCCGCAGGACGACCGGGGCAAGCCGCCATCGGGCCGGCGGCCGTCGTGCCGGGGTGGAAGCGCCGACGCCGACCGTGCTCAGCCCTCCAGGCTGATCTCGTCGGCGTACACGGCCTGGATGGCGCCGGTGATGGTGTCCACCGTCCCGGCGTCCTCCCGTGCCACCTTCTCCACTGCGCTCGCGACGGCCTTGGTGACACCTTCGTGGAACACGCTGGGCACGATGTAGGTGGGGTTGAGCTCCTCGGGCGTGACCACGTCGGCCAGGGCCTTCGCCGCGGCCAGCAGCATGCGGTCGGTGACCCGGGTGGCACGAGCATCGAGCAGGCCGCGGAAAACGCCGGGGAAGGCCAGCACGTTGTTGATCTGGTTGGAGAAGTCGCTGCGTCCGGTGGCCACGACCTCCGCGTGCTTGGCGGCCTCGGAGGGATCGATCTCCGGGGTGGGGTTGGCCATCGCGAACACCACGGAGCGATCTGCCATGGTGGCCACGTCCTCGGCGGTGAGGATGTTGCCGGCACTGACGCCGATGAACACGTCGGCCCCGGCGACGGCGTCGCGCAGGGTGCCGGTGATGCCGCGCGGATTTGTGACCTCGGCGATCCACGGCAGGCGACCGGCGAGCCGCTCGCGGCCCTCGTGGACGACGCCGTCGACGTCGGTGACCACGACGTCCCGCGCCCCGGCGGCGCGCAGCAGGCTGAGGATCGCGGTGCCGGCCGCGCCCGCGCCGGACAGCACGATGCGGGCGGTCTCGATCTTCTTGTCGACCACCCGCAGGGCGTTGCGCAGCGCGGCCACCACGACGATGGCGGTGCCGTGCTGGTCGTCGTGGAACACGGGGATGTCCAGCTCAGCCCGGAGGCGGTCCTCGATCTCGAAGCAGCGGGGGGCGGAGATGTCCTCGAGGTTGATGCCGGCGAACACGGGGGCGATCGCCTTGACGTGGGCGACGATGTCGTCGACCGAGTGGGCGTCCAGGCAGATCGGGAAGGCGTCGATGTTGGCGAAGCGCTTGAACAGGGCCGCCTTGCCCTCCATCACCGGCATGGCCGCCAGCGGCCCCAGGTCTCCCAGGCCCAGGATGGCGGAGCCGTCGGAGACCACCGCGACGGTGTTGCGCTTGATGGTCAGGCGGCGGGCGTCCTCGGGGTTCTCCGCGATGGCCTTGACCACCCGGGCCACGCCCGGGGTGTAGACCATGGAGAGATCGTCACGGTGGCGGATGGGAACCTTCGACTCGACGGTGAGCTTGCCGCCCAGGTGGGCCAGGAAGGTGCGGTCGGAGACCTTGCCCAGCTCCACGCCGTCCAGCACGCGCAGCTCCTCGACGATCTGCATCGCGTGATCGTGGCCGCCGGTGAGGACGGTGATGTCGGCCCGCATCCGCTCCGGCCCGGAGGCGGAGACGTCCAGGGCGGTGACCGAGCCCCCGTGGCGCTCGATGCTGCCGGTGATGTCGCTGACGGCGGCGGAGCGTGCCGCGAACTCGAGACGGATGGTGATGGAGTAGCTCACGGAGGGCATCGGTGACATGGGACACAGCGTATCCGTCGGCCCGCCGGACCGTGGTCATTCAGCCGGCGAACGGTGTCTCGTCGTGCGCGCGGCGCACCCAGATCGCCTGAGCGGCGGGCACCATCTGGCTGGGGCGCTCACCCCAGTTCTGCGATGGCCTTGCGGATCCGCTTGTCCGAGACGGTGTACTTCGTGCCCAGGGTCTGGGCGAACAGGCTCACGCGGAGCTCCTCGAGCATCCAGGGGATCTCACCGGCGTCCGGTTCGGCCAGGCGACGAGCGGAGAGCTTCGCCCGGACTCCCTCCCAGTACCGGGTGATGTCGTCGATCTGCCAGGCGAGCTGGTCGTCGCGACGGGGAATGCGCTGCAGCTTGTCCAGGCGAACCAGATCGGCCTCGAGATAGCGGCGCAGGTCCCCCAGGTGGTCCAGCCCCGTGCGGGAGATGAAGCCGTCGCCCAGCAGGGAGGCGGCGTGCTCGCGGATCGCGGTGAGCGTGTTCAGGATCGCCAGCGAGGAGGCGCGGGAGACCTCCTTCTGCAGCCGGCCGTGGACGGCGAGCGCACCGGCGGCGTCCTTGACGGCCTGGGCGGCGAGCACGTCGTGGCGTGCGCGCACCTTCTCCAGCAGTGCGTCGTACTCGGCACGGGTGCGGGCGGTGCCCTCCCCCACCAGGTGGGCGGTGGCCGCGCGGGAAGCATCGGCCAGCAGGGCCGCGGTGGAGGGGTAGTCCGAACCGGCCACGGCCAGCTTGGTGGGGTTGGGAAGGGAGTTCAGCACCCCGGACAGGTCCGTCCCCACCTCCCGGTCGATCAGGGCGATCAGACCGGCGCGGTGAGCCAGGGACTGCTCGTCCGCGGTCGCGAGGACGGCCAGGTCGATGCGGCTGACGGTGCCGTCCTTGTCGCGACGGGCCACCAGTGCGGGGTAGCCGGTGACCTTCAGCCCGCCCACGGTGGACTCGTGGACGCGCGGCACCCCGTCCTCGGGGAAGCTGCGCAGGTCGGTGCGGGCCAGGTCGTCACCGCGGGAGGAGACCGAGGCCTCCACGCGCTGTTTGAGGCGGGCCTTGAGATCGGCCAGGGAGTCGCCGCTGCCGATCTGGCGGCCCTTGGCGTCCACCACCCGGAAGTGCATGCGCAGGTGGGCGGGCAGCTTCGCCAGGTCGAACTCGGCCCCGTACAGGGGGAGGTCCTGGGGCACCCCGGGCAGGGCCACCAGCTCATCGGCCACGGCCTCCACGAAGGGCTCGCCCGCATCGGGGTCGTCGTCGTGGAGGGTTGCGGCCACGGCCTTGGCCCGCTCGGGGGCCGGCACCAGGTGGCGGCGGATCGGCTTGGGCAGGGAGCGGATCAGCTCGGTGATCAGCTCGTGGCGCATGCCGGGCACCAACCAGTCGAAGCCGCGCGGCTCGAGACGGTTCAGCACGGCCAGCGGCACGGTGGCGGTCACGCCATCGGCCCCCTTGGCCCCCACCTCGCCGAACGAGTAGCTCAGCGGCAGGGTGATGTCGCCCTGCACCCAGGTGTCCGGGTAGTCCCGTGCCAGGTGGGCGACGTCGGCGTCCGGGTCCAGCAGGTCGTCCTCGGTGAGGGTGAGCAGGTCCGGCGTCTCGTGCCGCTGCTTCTTCCACCAGGAGTCGAAGTGGGCGCCGGAGACCACCTCGGCGGGGATCCGCTCGTCGTAGAAGCGGAACAGCTGCTCGTCGGAGACCAGCAGGTCGCGCCGACGGGTCTTGGCCTCCAGCTCCTCGAGTCGGGCGATCAGGGCACGGTTGTCGCGGAAGAAGTGGTGGCGGGTGCGCCAGTCCCCCTCGATCAGGGCGTGCTGGATGAAGATGTCGCGAGCGGCCTCGGGGTCGATGCGTCCGTAGCCCACCACGCGGTCGGCCACGATGGGAACCCCGTACAGGGTGACCTTCTCGTGGGCCATCGCGCCGGCCCGCTTGGAGGACCAGTGCGGTGCGGAATGTGAGCGCCGCACCACGTGGGCGCCCACCTCTTCGGCCCAGGCGGGGTCGATGCGGGCGGCGGTGCGGCCCCACAGCCGGGAGGTCTCCACCAGCTCGGCGACCATCACGTAGTCGGGTCGCTTCTTGGCCAGGGCCGAGCCGAGCCAGATCGCGAAGCGGGCGCCGCGGGCCCCGGTGTACTCGCGGGAGCGCTCCTCGTACAGGCCCACATGGCTGAGCAGGCCCGCCAGCAGCGCCTGGTGGATGGCCTGAGGGCTCGCGGGGGTGTCGTTGCGGGAGAGCCCCACGTCCTTGGCCATGTCCCGCAGCTGGGAGTGCAGGTCCCACCATTCACGGATGCGCAGGTAGTGCAGGAACTCCGAGCGCACCTCGCGGCGGAAGGCGGAGCCGGACAGCGCATCGCGGCGCTGCTGCAGGTGCTCCCACAGCTTCAGATAGGCCAGGAAGTCGCTGGTCTCGTCCTCGAAGCGGCGGTGCTTCTCCTTGGCCTGCTGCTCCTGGCCCAGGGGCCGCTCGCGGGGATCCTGGATCTCCAGGGCCGCCACGATGATCAGCACCTCCCGCAGCGCCCCGAGGCGGTGCGCCTCGATCAGCATGCGCGCCATGCGGGGATCCAGGGGGAAGCGGGCCAGGGTGCGGCCCACCTTCGTCAGTCGGCGCCCGCCGGGCTGACCAGGGGCGTCCTCGATGGCACCCAGCTCCTCCAGCAGACGCACACCGTCGGTGATGGCGCGCGTGGCGGGGGGCTCGACGAAGGGGAAGGACTCCACGTCGCCCAGGCCCAGCGAGGTCATCAACAGCACCACGGAGGCCAGAGAGGTGCGCAGGATCTCCGGCTCGGTGTACTCGGGCCGGGCCTCGTAGTCCTCCTGGGAGTACAGGCGGATGGCGATGCCGGGGGCGGTACGGCCGGAGCGTCCCGAGCGCTGGTTCGCGCTGGCCTGGGAGATCGCCTCGATCGGCAGGCGCTGCACCTTGGTGCGCTGGGAGTACCTCGAGATCCGGGCCAGGCCCGAGTCGATCACGTACGTGATGCCCGGGACGGTCAGGGAGGTCTCGGCGACGTTCGTGGACAGGATGATGCGGCGGAAGGTGCCGGCGGGGGGCGGGGTGAAGATCTTCTGCTGGTCGGCGGCGGAGAGCCGGCCGAACAGGGGCAGCACCTCCACCGGCAGGGCGGCCCGGCCCCGGGTGCCGCGCCCCAGGTGGGAGCTGAGGGCATCGGCGATCTCCCGGATCTCCCGCTCACCGGGCAGGAACACCAGCATGTCGCCGGGGCCCTCAGCAGCCAGTTCGTCCACAGCGTCGGTGATGGCCTGGGTGAGGTCACGCTCGACGGAGTGGATGTCGTCCAGGTCGTCGTCCTCGCCCGCGTCCCCCTCGAGGTCGGGCTCGAGCACCAGGGGGCGATAGCGGATCTCCACGGGGTAGGTGCGGCCGGAGACCTCGAGGATCGGCGCCGGCTCCTGGTCGCCGGAGGGGAGGCGGCAAGAGAAGTGGGCCGCGAAGCGCTCGGGGTCGATGGTGGCGGAGGTGATGATGACCTTGAGATCGGGTCGCTCGGGCAGGATCTGCCGCAGGTAGCCCAGGATCACGTCGATGGTGAGGGAGCGCTCGTGGGCCTCGTCGATGATGATCGCGTCGTAGCGCTTCAGCAGCCGGTCCCGGCCGATCTCCGCCAGCAGGATGCCGTCGGTCATCAGCTTGAGGCGGGCCCCGCGGCTGGTCTCCTTGGTGAACCGCACCTGGTAACCGACGGTGCCCTCGCCCAGCTTCTCCCCCAGCTCCGCGGCGATCCGCTGCGCCACCGAGCGGGCGGCGATGCGTCGCGGCTGCGTGTGGCCGATCAGGCGGCCCTTGGCCCCGTACCCCAGCTCGAGCAGCATCTTGGGGATCTGGGTGGTCTTGCCGGATCCGGTCTCGCCGGCGATCACCACCACCTGGTTCTCGCGGATGGCCGCCTGGATGTCCTCGCGGCGCTGGGAGACGGGCAGGTCCGTGGGGTAGGTGATCCGCAGGTCAGTCCTGGGGCGGTCGGCGGGGGCGTTCTCGGTCATGACGGGCCAACTCTACGGCCCGTACCGAAGGAGCAGGCGGTGCGCCCGCACTAGGATGAAGGTCACTGATCGGACACGGGCTGCCGGCTGTCCTGGCCGGGCCCGTGGTGTGACCGAGGAGACGACCGCTGCGATGCGTGCGCTGCGCAAGACCGAGCCCGGGCCAGGCCTGATGCTCACCGAGGTGCCGGAGCCGAAGTGCGGCCCTTGGGACGTGAAGATCCGGGTGATGCGCGCCGGGATCTGCGGGACCGACCTGCACATCCTGGCCTGGGACGCCTCCGCCCAGGCCATGTGCGACACCGTCCCGTTCACCCCCGGCCACGAGTTCTACGGCGAGGTGGTCGAGGTGGGCGACCAGGTTCCCGATGTGCGCATCGGCGACCGCGTCTCCGGTGAGGGGCACGTGGTGTGCGGGACCTGCCGCAACTGTCGGGCCGGACGCCGGCAGATGTGCATCCGCACCCGCTCCGTGGGCGTGCAGAGGGATGGCGCCTTCGCCGAGTACGTGGTGATCCCGCACCTGAACGTGTGGGTGCACGAGTCGGGCGGCGGCACCGAGCTGATCTCCCCCGAGCTGGGCGCGCTGTTCGATCCGCTGGGCAATGCCGTGCACACCACCGTGAAGTTCCCCGTGGTGGGTGAGGACGTCCTGGTCACGGGCGCGGGCCCGATCGGTCAGATGTGCGTGGCCGTGGCGCGCCATGCCGGTGCCCGCTACATCACCGTCACCGACGTGGCGCCGCACCGGCTGCAGATGGCCGTCGAGAGCGGGGCGGACGTCACGGTGGACGTCTCCACCACCCGTGTGCGCGAGGCCCAGCAGGAGCTGGGCATGCGCGAGGGCTTCGACGTGGGTCTGGAGATCTCCGGGCAGGCCTCCGCCCTGCAGGAGATGATCGAGAACATGAACCACGGTGGCAAGATCGCGCTGCTGGGGCTCCCGCCCAGGCAGTTCGAGATCGACTGGACGGTCGTGGTCACGCGCATGCTCACCCTGCAGGGCATTTACGGCCGGGAGATGTTCGAGACCTGGAACGCGATGGCCGCGATGCTCACCAGTTCGCAGAAGCTGCGCGAACTGGTCACCCGCACCGTCACCGACGTGCTGCCTGCCTCCCGGTTCGAGGAGGGCTACGAGATCGCCCGCTCCGGCAGCGGCGGCAAGGTGCTGCTGGACTGGGAGAGCATCGATTGACCACTCACCCCCACCCCCAGGAAGGAACCCCGTGTACACGGACCTCAAGGATCAGCTGACCGCCGAGCTCGCACAGATCGAGGAGGCCGGGACCTTCAAGCACGAGCGGGTGATCACCACCGCTCAGTCGGGCCGCATCACCGCGGGCCCCATCGGCCGTGACGGCTCTGAGGTGCTGAACTTCTGCGCCAACAACTACCTGGGCCTGGCCGATCACCCCGACCTGGTCGCCGCCGCCCACGATGCCCTCGATGAGCGAGGTTTCGGCATGGCCTCGGTGCGCTTCATCTGCGGCACCCAGGACCTGCACCTCCGGCTCGAGGACGCCATGAGCGAGTTCCTGGGGACCGAGGCCACCATCCTGTTCTCCTCCTGCTTCGACGCCAACGGGGCCGTGTTCGAGCCCCTGTTCGGCAAGGAGGACGCCATCATCTCCGACGAGCTGAACCACGCCTCCTTGATCGACGGCATCCGCCTGTCCAAGGCGGCGCGCTTCCGCTACCGCAACGCCGACATGGCGGATCTGCGCACCCAGCTGGAGGCAGCCGCGCAGCTGCACGACGGGAAGGGCGCTCGCCGCACCGTGATCGTCACCGACGGGGTGTTCTCCATGGACGGGTACCTGGCACCGCTGGAGGAGATCTGCGACCTCGCCGAGGAGTTCGGCGCGCTGGTGATGGTGGACGACTCCCATGCGGTGGGCTTCATGGGCGCCACCGGGGCCGGCACACCGGAGCACTTCGGGGTCTCGAATCGGGTGGACATCTACACCGGTACCTTCGGCAAGGCGCTGGGCGGCGCGAGCGGCGGCTATGTCTCCGGTCGCGCCGAGATCATCGCCATGCTGCGGCAGAAGGGCCGTCCCTACCTGTTCTCCAACTCCCTGGCACCGGCGATCGTGGCCGCCTCGATCAAGGCCCTCGAGCTGGTGGCCGCCTCGCACGAGCTGCGCGGCACGCTGTTCGACAATGCAGCCCGGTTCCGTCGACGCATGGGCGAAGAGGGCTTCGAGCTGCTGGACGGCGAGCACGCGATCGTCCCGGTGATGTTCGGGGACGCCGCGCTGGCCGGTCGGATCGCCGATGCGATGCTCGAGGAGGGCGTGTACGTCACCGCGTTCTCCTACCCGGTGGTGCCGCGCGGAAGGGCGCGCATCCGCGTGCAGCTCTCCGCCGCGCACACCGAGGAGGACATCGAGGCCTGCGTGCAGGCGTTCGTGCGCGCTCGGGACCGGGTGCAGGCGAGCTGAGCCCCGGTCAGCCACCGCTGCGCGCGACGGCAACCGCTGCCAGCGCGGGCACGGGCTCTGCTTCGACTGAGCCACGGGTGGTGGCCGGCCCCCGCTCGGCTGTTCGTCGATCCTGCCCGGTGCCGTGCCCCCGTCACGACAACGGGCGGCAACCTGCCGCAGCAGGACCGGTCGCGCTGGATAGGCTGGTGCGCACCCGACTGCCTCGAGGAGAGTGCCATGGCGCGCATCGGAATCCAGCTGATGATGCTGAGGGACCACATCGCCGAGCAGGGGGTGCTGCCGGTCCTGGAGCGGGTGCGCGAGACCGGCTACAGCGTCGTCGAGGTCTCCCAGATCCCGATGACCGCGCAGAACGTGGCCGACATGGAGCGGGCTCGCACGGAACTGGGCATCGAGTACGCCGCGATCTCCGCGAAGACCACCGCGCCGCCCTCCTCCCAGGACCAGACTCTGGCCGATCACTTCGATCTGCTGGTGGAGGAGGCGCAGACGCTCGGCACCTCCATGATCCGGATCGGCATGATGCCGATAGAGGCCATGCGCTCCCCGGAGGCGTTCTTCGCGTTCTGCGATGAGACCGAGCAGTACGCGGCCCGGATGCAGGAGGCGGGCATCTCGCTGAGCTACCACAACCACCACGTGGAGTTCGCCCGGATCGACGGGCGCACGCTGCTGGAGCACCTGCGCGAGAAGGCCCCGAGCCTGCGCTTCGAGATCGACTGCCACTGGGTGCAGCGCGGCGGCCGTGACCCGGAGCGCACCCTGCGGCAGTTCGACGGCGTGCTGGACATGGTGCATCTGAAGGACTACCGGATCACCCTTCCCCCGGCCGAGGTGCTGGCGGCGATGGATGCAGGGGACACCACCGCCTTCCCCACCTACTGGCAGGGCTCCATCGTGCAGTTCGCCGAGGTGGGACAGGGAACCCTGGACTGGGCACCGGTGATCGAGCAGGGCATCGCCTCCGGTGCGGAGCACCTGCTGGTGGAGCAGGACCTCACCTACGGGCGCGACATCTTCGAGTCGCTGGCGATGAGCAGGGCGCACCTGGTGGAACTGGGGTACGGGGCACTGATCGACGGCTGAGCCGACAGTCGGCGCTGTCCGCGCCCTGGCGGCCCGATGTGCGCGCGCCACGGGCCGGCTGTGGTCACTCGTGCAGGGCGGCGTCACTCGTGCAGGGCGGCCCAGGCCTCCTGGCGGCGGATCTCCTCCGTCTCCAACTGGATCGTCGAGTGCTCGAACGCGATCGGGAAGTGGCTGCGCAGGCAGGACTGCACGTCGGCGAGGATTTGCGGGGCATGACCGGATTCGAAGCAGCCGTCCGCGATCACCACGTGCGCCGAGATCACCGGCAAGTCGCTGCCGATTGCGGAGGCGTGCAGGTCGTGCAGGTCTACCACGTGGTCCAGCGCCAGGATGTGCTCGCGGACCTCGTCCAGATCGACACCGCGCGGGGTGTACTCCATGAGGATCCGCAGGGTCTCGTGGAGGATCCGGAACGCCCGGGGGACGATCAGGGCGGCGATGAACAGTCCCGCCAGTGCATCGGCCCGCTGGAACCCCGTGGTGGCGATGACCACGGCTGCCACGATGACGCCCAGGGACCCCAGGGCGTCGTTGACCACCTCGAGGGTGGCGGCTCGCAGGTTCAGGTTGGCCGATCCGCTGCCCGAGAGGATCAGGATGGCGGCGATGTTCGCCGCCAGGCCGACGACGCCGAAGATCAGCAGCTCCCGGGAGGGCACCTCCGGGGGCGCGGCGAGCCGGGAGAGCCCTTCGACCGCCGTGTACAGCCCCACCACCAGCAGCAGCACCGCCTGCCCGAGGGCGGCGATGACCTCGATGCGCGCGAAGCCCCACGTGCGCGCGCTGCTGGGCGGACGCAGCATCATGGTGGCGGCGATCAGCGCCACGGCGAGTCCCGAGGCGTCCGCGAGGGCGTGGACTGTGTCCGTCAGCAGTGCCAGGGAGCCGGTGATCACGCTGCCCACGGCCTGGGCGAGCACGATCACCAGGGTGATCCCGAAGGCGATGGCCAGGCGCCCCCGGGCGGTGCGGGCGCTGCCGTGGGCATGGCCATGTGCGTGGCCGTGCGAGTGGACCCCGGCCATCAGAACCGATCCCGCACACGCGTCATGTCCATACCGGAGATGGTACCGATGGGACGGGAGCGCCGACACCGGGTGCAGCCAGGCGCGTGCGAGAAATGCTCACCGCGTGATGACGACGCATGCAGAAGGCCCCCTCCCCCGCGCTTCAGCGCAGGTGAGGGGGCCTTCTGGTACTTCTCATCGAGTGGAGACGGCGGGAATCGAACCCGCGTCCGATAGTGCGAAGCCAGGGCTTCTCCGGGCGCAGTCCGTGAAAGGCGCTTTCTCAGTCCCGACGCTCGCACGGACACGTCGTCGACGGACTCAGTCACTCTGAGGTGTTCACCCGGCCCCGATGACGAGGGACGGAAGCAGTGGCTCCTTTGATGATGGAACGATCCGGGTCAGGAGCACGCCCGGGGTTCCAGACTGCTGTCGCTGATCAGGCAGCGAGAGCGAAGTCAGTGCGCTTGGGTTCGGCACTTATTGGTTTCCAGAGGACATTAACGAGTTGACTCTGGATTCTCGGCCCGCTTCCCCTCGCTGGACAACTACCGTCGAAACCGATCGTCCCCGAGCGTGGAGCAGTGGCATGGAGCGGCAGCTGATGGGCTGCCGGTGCACTCGATGTTCACTTGTCAATCAGAGGAATCCTCAGCCGTACGGCTGGTGGACCCTCGTCCACGGTCATACCAGTGTAGCCGGTGGCGCGCGTTCGCCCAAGGTCTTTTCTACGTGGGCAGGCCCACCGGGATCCGGGGAATACCGGGTCCGGTGGGCCTGCGGACGGGCGGATCAGCCCGATTCGCCCTCGGTGGACTGGTCGCCGATCTCCAGGGCCACCAGCAGCCCGGGGTCGGAGTCCACGAACCACACAGCCATCGCCTCGGCATCGAAGCCGGCGTCGGTCGAGTGCTCCCAGACGACGTCGCACCCGACGGGATCCGGGGAGCCGGCCGGGAGCGCACCCTCGCACTCGGTCACCGCGATCGGGGAGTCGAGGGGGGCGTACCCGGCATCGCTGTTCGCAGTGGCCTGGACAGCCTCGCCGAGCTCCGCGGCACTCAGCTCATCCGTGCCGAACATGGAGCCCTGCCCCACTCCGACGAGATGGTTGTCCTGATCGGTGAAGGTCTCCAGTGCCTGCGCCGATGGCGGGGCACCGATGCTCACCAGCAGTGCCGGGGAACCGGCCGGGTCGAACCCCACCGGCGCGCGTACCGCCATCACGGTCAGCTCCTGCTCCCCGTCGAGGCCCTCCATGTCGAAGGATGCCGTGCAGTTCACGGAGGACCTATCGGTGTAGGCGAGCTCGCCGTCACAGGAGGGGGCGGTACGGTCGCTGATCACCTCGTGCCCGGCAAGCACGCCTGCCAAGCCGTCACCGGTGAGCGTCCACGGGGTCTGCGAGGTGTCCACGGCCTCCTCCACCCCGTCGACGATGTAGAGCACGGCCGGCGGCCTGCCTGCACTGCCCCGGGCCTCCGGGGCATCCGCCCCTCCCCCGTCGCTCGCTCCGACCTCCGACTGGTCGTCGGTGGCCTCATCGGAGTCGGTGGCGGTGCCTCCGCCGTCCGATGATGCCGGGCCCTGGTCGCCCCCGGTCGCCTCCTCGCCCGCTGTCGGCTGATCGACCGGTTCTGCATCGTTGCTGCATCCGACCATGCCGAGTGCCAGCACGGCGGCCGCCACTCCGGTCATGAGCGCTCGAGCCGTGCGGCCCGCCCTGGTCGTGCGCGATTCCCTCATCGGTACCCCTTCGTGGTCGAGCTGCTCCTCGCAGCTCCGTCGGTGTGCCTGGTCCGGCGCACGCCAACTGTATAAGGGAACCCAACATCAGCTCAAGCGATAGTAAAACTGTGTGGTCAGACGAGTTCTCGCCGGCGCATCGCGCGCTGGGCCTCACGCAGATCCTGCTGTTCGCGCAAGGTGTGCCGCTTGTCCCACTCCTTCTTGCCGCGGGCCAGGGCGATCACCACCTTCGCGTGGGATCCGAGGAAGTACATCTCCAGCGGGACCAGGGTGTAGCCCTTCTCACGGGTCTTCCCGGCGAGCTTGGCGATCTCGTGCTTGTGCAGCAGCAGCTTGCGCTTGCGGCGGGCGGCATGGTTGGTCCAGGTGCCCTTCACGTACGGGGCGATGTGCACGGCATCCATCCACACCTCGCCGCCATCGAGATAGCAGTAGCCGTCGACGAGGGAGGCACCGCGGTCACGGAGGGACTTCACCTCGGTGCCGGTCAGCACGATGCCGGCCTCCCAGGTGTCATCGATGTGGTAGTCGTGACGGGCCTTCTTGTTGGAGGCGATGAGCTTCTTGACGGGTCCGTCCGCAGCGCCCTGCCTCTTCGCGGCCTTGGTCGCCTTCTTCTCGGCCTTCGTGGCCATGGTCCCTCCTCACCTCGTGATCCACCAGCGCCACCGTTCGGCCTCACCGGAGCCGACGCGGTCCCCGCGCCAGCGTCCCAGCCTACGCGCCGCTCCTGGTCGTGTGCGAGCGATTATGCGCAGGGCGCGAGGGCACGGCACCGGGCGCCGGCCTCAAAACCGCTCCCGGGCGGCGCGTCCTGGTTCAGATGTACTTCGCGGGGTTGACGGCGTTGCCGTCCTCGTGGATCTCGAAGTGGAGGTGGCAGCCGGTGGAGCTTCCGGTGGTGCCCACGTAGCCCACGGTCTGCCCGGCTGAGACGCTCGCCCCCACCGGAAGTGCGAAGCCTTGCAGGTGGTGGTAGGAGCTGGTGATCAGCTTGCCGTTGTGGATGCCGTGGCTGAGCACGATCTTGTTGCCGGCGCCGCGGTTGTAGGTGCGCTGGATGACGCGGCCGGACTGGGTGGCGCCCACCGGGACGCCGCAGGCGGAGGGGAAGTCCACCCCGGCGTGGAGGCGGCGGGTGCGGTAGATCGGATGCACGCGCCAGCCGAAGTTGGAGTTCAGGCGCTCACCGACGGGGCGGGTCCATCCGCTGCCCGAGGGCGTGACTGCGGGCTGCGCCCCGCCGCTGCCGCTGCTCTCCTCCCGCTCGCGCTCCTTGCGGGCCAGCTCGGCGATCTCGTCGTCGAGGGAGGAGCTGCGCGACTCCAGGTTCTGCTCGTCGTCCTCGTACTGCTTCTTCTTGTCCTCGAGGTCGTCGCGCTGCTGCGTCTGCTGCGCATACAGGTCGTCGAGCTCCTGCTTGGCGTCCTCGGCGTCCTGCTCGGCCTGGGTCTTCCGCTCGAGGGTCTCCTCGGCCTCGGCCTTGAGGTCGTCGATCTCCTCGCGCACGGCGGTGAGGCGGTCGGCGGAGTTCTCGCTCACGGCCTGGTCGGTGCGCAGGGTGTCCAGGCGCGACCCCTGGGACGCCATGGTGAGGCGGTAGTTCATGGTGCGATCCACCGTGTCCTGGGGGCTGCCGCCCACGAAGACGGTGGCCGGGTTGGGAATCCCCGCGCCCTTGTAGGCCGACAGTGCCACCTGGGCGAGCTCGTCGTCGGTGCGGTCGACCTCGTCCTGGCCGGCGGCGACCTCGTCCTCCAGCTCCTTCTCCTCGTCCTGGGCCTTGCTCAGCCGTTCGCCGACCTCGCGGTCCTCCTCCTCGGCGATCGCGAGCTCCTCCCGGGCGTCGTCGAGAGCGTCCTGGGCCTGAGGGATCAGCAGCTCGGTCTCGGCCAGTTCCATGTAGGTGTCGGCGAGGTCGTCGTTGACCCCGTCCAGCTCCAGGCGGAGGTCCTCGAGCTGCTGCTCGATCGAATCGCGCTCGGCGATCTTGTCGTCCTTGGACCCCTCCGCGAGCGCCGTGGTCGGCACCGCCAGCAGCGGGAACAGCACCATCAGTGCGGAGGCGAGCACGCACAGCGGGCGGCGCAGGAGGCGATCGGTCATGCTCACACCTTCAGGTAGCGGTTCAGGGAGACCACACAGGACACGATGGACAGCGCCGCGCCCAGCACGATGATCACCGGCGCCGCCCACACCAGGTCGGCGGTTCCCACGGTGATCAGCTGGGGGCCGAGGGTCTCCACCAGCCAGCCCTCGACGATGTACCGCAGGCCCACCCACAGCATCGCTGAGGCGATCACTCCTCCGATGAGGGCGGCCGCGGCGCCCTCGAGCAAGAACGGTGCCCGGATGAACACGTTGGAGGCTCCCACCAGGCGCATGATCGCGATCTCGCGGCGGCGGTTGGCCACCGACATCCGGATCGTGGTGGCCACCAGCAGAGCGGCGGCGACCAGCATCAGCACCGCCAGTCCCAGGGCGAACATCGTGGACTGGTTGAGCACGTCGATGAACGGGGCGAACACGCTGAGCAGGTCGGTGACCTCGTCCACGCCGTCGCGTCCCTGGAAGAACTCGACCACCGCGTCGGAGTCCTCCGCGTTCTTCAGCGTGATGTGGAAGGAGACGGGCATGTCCGCGGCCGTGAAGTTCGAGACGAACCCCTCCCCCGCGAACTGCTCCTGGTAGATCTCCAGGGCCTCGTCCTGACTGCGTTCGGAGAACCTGTCGATGTACGGGGAGAGCACGTCCCCCTCGAGGGCCTCGCGCGCGGAGTCGATCTGCGCATCGGTGGCCGCTCCCCCGGCGCACGAGGCCGCCGTCGAGTGGGGCGAGCACATGAAGATGGTCACCTGCGACTGCTCCACCAGGGTGTTCTTCATCTCCAGGATCTGCTTCTGCATCAGCAGGCCGGTGCCCACGAAGGTCAGGGAGACCGCGGTGACGATCACCACCGAGATCACCATGGAGATGTTGCGCCACAGACCGGTGAGGATCTCGCTGAGGATGTACCGCGCCCTCATCGTGCGGACTCCGGATCGTGCAGGTCCTCGGCGAAGGCCTCGTCCTCCTCGCGCAGGTGGGCATCGCGCTCGTCGAGCAGGTCGTCGCCGTCATGGGGGACGCGGTGGGATCCGCCCGCCTGTCTCCCGGGACGGTCGTCGGGGGAGCGCTGGGCATCATCGGTGCTGTCCCGGTGATCCGTCTCCGGATCGGCGAGGGCCTGTGCGTCGAGGTCCTCGGCCCCGTCGGGGAGGTTGCCGGAGATGACGCTCTCCGGGGCGACGGACTCGTAGGTGCCGTGGGCGTCGTCGCGCACCACCCTGCCCGCGACCATCTCCACCACTCGGCGGCGCATGCGGTCGACGGCGGTGCGGTCGTGAGTGGCCATCACCACGGTGGTGCCGCGATCGTTGATCTCGGCCAGCAGGTCCAGGATTCCCTCCGCGGTGGAGGGGTCGAGGTTGCCTGTGGGCTCGTCGGCCAGCAGGATCGAGGGGCGGTTGACGTAGGCCCGGGCGATGGCCACGCGCTGCTGCTCACCGCCGGAGAGCTCGTGTGGCAGGCGGCGGCCCTTGTCCTCCAGTCCCACCATCTCCAGCATCTCGGGCACCAGGCGCCGCACCACCTTGCGGGGGGTGCCGATCACGGCCAGGGCGAACTCGATGTTCTGGTAGGCGGTCTTGGAGGGCAGCAGGCGGAAGTCCTGGAACACCATGCCGATGTCGCGCCGCAGCGCCGGCACCCGCCACGAGGGGATGCGGGAGAGGTCCTTGCCGGCCACGTGCACGGTCCCACTGGTGGGCGCGGTCTCCTTGAGCACCATGCGCATCAGGGTCGACTTGCCGGAACCGGAGGCCCCCACCAGGAACACGAACTCCCCGCGGGCGAACTCGATATCGAGGTTCTCCACCGCGGGGTTCTGTCCACGCATGTACGTCTTGGTGACGTCGTCGAAACGGATCACGAGCGCCTGTCGGGGTCGGGGAAGCTGAGCGCTTCCAGGGTAGGCGCCCCAGGAGCAGATGCGCCGTTGCCACCGTCACCGGGACGGTCAAGTCCTGGTCAAACCTCGGTGCGCAGCGGGACTCGACGGGATCAGGCGTCGGATTCCTTGCCCTGCTCGGCGCGCCAGCGGATGCCGGCGTCGATGAACTCGTCGATCTCGCCGTCGAACACGGAGGAGGGATTGCCCTCCTGGTACTCGGTGCGCAGGTCCTTCACCATCTGGTACGGGTTCAGCACGTAGGAGCGCATCTGGTCGCCCCAGCTGGCCTTCACGTCCCCGGCGAGCTCCTTGCGCTCGGCGGCCTCCTGCTCCTTCTTCAGCAGCAGCAGGCGGGACTGCATCACGCGCAGCGCGGCGGCACGGTTCTGGATCTGGGACTTCTCGTCCTGCATGGACACCACGATCCCGGTGGGGATGTGGGTCATGCGCACGGCGGAGTCGGTGGTGTTCACGCTCTGACCACCGGGGCCGGAGGAGCGGAACACGTCGATCTTCAGCTCGTTCTCGGGGATCTCGATGGAGTCGGTGGACTCGATCAGCGGGATCACCTCGACGGCGGCGAAGGAGGTCTGGCGCCGGCCCTGGTTGTCGAAGGGGCTGATGCGCACCAGGCGGTGGGTACCGCCTTCGACGGAGAGGGTGCCGTAGGCGAAGGGGGCACTGACCTCGAAGGTCACGGACTTCAGTCCGGCCTCCTCGGCGTAGGAGGTGTCCATCACCTTGGTGGAGTACCCGTGGCGCTCCGCCCACCGCAGGTACATGCGCAGCAGCATCTCGGCGAAGTCCGCTGCGTCCACGCCGCCGGCGCCGGCGCGGATGGTGATCACCGCGTTGCGCTCGTCGTACTCGCCGGAGAGCAGGGTGCGCACCTCGAGCTCGTCGAGGGACTTGCGAATGGCGGCGAACTCCGCCTCGGCCTCGGCGAGCGCCTCGGCGTCGTTCTCCTCGGCGGAGAGCTCGACCATGATCTCGAGGTCGTCGATGCGCTGGCCGAGCTCGGTGACGCGGCGCAGCTCGGCCTGGGCGTGGGACAGGGCGGAGGTGACGCGCTGGGCGTTGTCGACGTCGTCCCAGAGGTTCTGGTCCGATGCCTCCTTCTCGAGCTCGGCGATCTTCGCCTCGAGCGCGCTGACGTCCGTCACCTGCTCGATCGAGCTCAGGGTCGAACGGAGGTGCGGGATCTCTGCGGAGAAGTCGATGGCTGCCACAAGGGGGGAGTCTACGGCAGTGCTGCCGGGGAGCCGTCAGGAGGGTTCCCGGCCCTGGCCGAGCCGGGCCTCGCTCAGGTGCGCACCGATCTTGCGGCCGACGTCCTCGAGCAGCTCCTCGGTGCGGGCCATGGCCTGGGCGCTGCCGCCGGCCCGGGAGAGCAGGTCCCAGGCCCGCTCGATGCGGGCCTCACGCAGGCGGGACGGGTCCAGCCGGACCGCGCCGGCCACGGCGAGCACCGGCAGGCTCCGGGCGGCGGCGCGGCGCGCCACTTCGGCGGGGCCCTTGCCCTGGAGGGTCTGCTCATCGAGCGCTCCCTCCCCGGTGATCACCAGGTGGGCGCTATCGAGGTGCTGGTCGAAGCCGGCGAGCTCGAGCACGGCGTCGGCCCCGGAGCGCGGGAGCGCACCGAGCAGGTGCAGGGCGAAGCCCGCTCCCCCGGCCGCCCCAGCACCGGGCCGGTCCCGGAGGTCACCGCTGGGGTCGAGGACGGCGGCGGCCCGCTCGAGGATCGCCTCGGCCTCGTCGATCTCGGTGGCGGCGAGCCCCTTCTGCGGGCCGAACACGCCAGCAGCGCCCTCGGGCCCCAGAAGGGGGCTGGTGACGTCGCTGGCGATGATCAGCTGCACCCCGTCCAGGGCTTCTCGGGCAGGGTCCAGGTCCGCGGTCACCAGGCGCGCAAGACCGTCGAGCCCTGGCCCGATGCCGACCCCGTCCGCATCGAGCAGCCGCGCCCCCAGCCCCTGCAGCAGCCCTGCCCCGAGATCGGTGGAAGCGCTGCCGCCCAGGCCCACCATCACACTGCGAGCGCCCGCGGTGACGGCGGCGAGGATCAGTTCCCCGAGACCGCGGGTGGAGGCGGTGCGGCCGGCGAGATCGCCCCCGGGGAGTGCTTGGAGGCCGACGGTCTCGGCCAGTTCGACCACGGCGGTGCCGTCGGACCCCTGGGCCCAACGGGCGGCGCGCTTCTTCCCGGTGGGCCCGGTGACGGTGGCGGGGTGCTCGGTGTACCCGGCGGTGAGGGCGGCGTCAACGGTGCCGTCGCCGCCGTCGGCGATGGGGCAGTGGATCAGGCGGACCTCGGGGGCCGTGGCCAAGATGCCGCGGGCGAGAGCCTTCGCCACCTGGGCGGCGGTGGCCGAACCCTTGAACTTGTCGGGAGCCAGCAGCACGGTGTCGGCTGCTGACCGGAGCGGGCTGTGCGGGGAGCTCACTGCTGCGCCTGTGTTCATCGTGAGCGTGCCTGCCCTTCGACCGTGAGGGGGACGGCGATGCCCGTGCCCCGGGTGAACCATCCTGCCAGCGGTGGGTGGGTGGTGGCCGAGAGCTGGATGCGCACCGTGCCATCCGTGTCCACCTGTACCCCGGTGATGTCGAGATCCTCGGTTCGGGTGGAGTCGATCGGGTAGGTGGACAGATGCTCGATCGCGGCGGAGCGCGCATCGGCCTCGGAGGGGACGCCCCCGGATCCGTGGCCGTACAGGTCGGCAGGGTCCAGCGCCTGGGTGGCGGCCAGGGCGGCTCCGTCGGCGGCGTGCTGGAGCCGGTTGCGCTCCAGGTGCACCCCGGTGATCGAGGTGCCCACGGCGATCACCATCAGGATCACCACCAGGACGCCGGTGGTGAGGATCGTCATCGATCCATCGGTGCTGCGCAGCCGCGTCATCAGCGCGCCTGCTCCGTTCCCGCGCGGGATCATCCGTTGCCTGCCCGGTACTGGTCCACCTGCACCGCGTGTCCGGAGCTCACGGCCACCGGGCCCTTCTGGCCGAGGACCGGCCCGAGCCCGGGAATCGGCACCGGGATCCGGACGGTGGCAGTCACGGTGCCGCCGGCGGTGGCACAGGGATCGTGGGTGCAGGAGACCTCCACCGCATCGCGAGCGGACAGACCGAAGTCCTCCAGGACCATCTCGGCGTGATCGCTGCTGCGCTGCTGGGCACGCACGGGTTCCTGCTCGACGGCATGGATGCGGGCAGTGTCCCGGGCGATGATGTCGGCGGCGAAGACAGCGGACTGCACGGATCCCAGGGTCAGCACCAGGTACAGGGCAGGGAGCAGCAGTGCGACGGCCAGCACCACGAACTCCACCAGCGCATTGCCGTCCTCGGCCCGCCATCGGCGGTACAGAGTTCGCACGACATCCCTCCTTCCATCGTGACGAGCGCGCAGCGGTATCCGACTACCAGGTGCTCTCGTCGATCGCACGCCCTTCCACCTGCAGACCGGCCGAGGGCCCGATCATCCCCACCAGGGGCAAGGTGGCGCTCACCTGGACGCGAATGGTCCCGCTCCCGTCCGTGGTCGCTGTGGCCTCGGCATCGAGCGAGTCACCGAAGCGACCGCTGATGAGGGACTCGGCTCGGGCAGCACCGTCCTCGGGTGTCGAGCCGACCAGTGCCGCATGGTGCGCGCCCTGGACAGCCGCATCGATCAGGGTGTTGCGAGTGTGGAGTATCAGCGCCGCCTGGATCACCCCGAGCGCGATCATGATGATCAGCACGGACACCAGCGGGAACTCTGCCACGGCCGATCCGTCCTCACCGCGCAGCCGACGCGCCAGCCCCGCCAGAGGGCGCGGCCGGAGCGGGAGCGCCGGGGCCATCGCACCCACCATGGGCTGTCTCAGAGCTCCTCACCGAGGAACGGGCGCAGGGCGTTGTTGAAGATCGCCACGAACTGCTCGGATGCGATCGCCCACAGGGCGACCACGATCGCCGCGGTCATGAGCGTGATCATCACCCACCCCGGGACATCGCCCCTGTCAGCGGCGAGGCGAGCAAGAAGGCGCGCCCCCAGGGACGCACGTCGTCGGGCCTGGGACGGGATCGACGGGCTCTCCTGCCTGGATCGGACGGTGCGTGGGGCGACGGCGGATCGGGTGAGTCGGGTGCGGTGGATGGTCATCTCAGCCTCCTGGGGTGAGGCCCGGGAACCGTTCCCGGGCGAATGATGGGTTGTCAGGTCGATCGTTCACGGGGGGATCCTGGGCTTTCGGGGGTGATGGGCGCGTTCACAGGCTGATCTCCAGGACTGCGAGACCCGGGAAGATCGCGAACACGATCACCAGGGGAAGAACGAAGAAGACGACCGGGATCAGCATCAGCACCTCCCGCTGGCCGGCGGTCTCCATCAGCTGGCGCTTGGACGCCTCCCGTGCGTCCTGGGCCTGGGCCCGGAGCACCTCCGCCAGCGGGGTGCCGCGTTCGATGGCGATCGAGACCCCTTCGCCGAAGCGCGCCAGCGATTCGAGCGGGGTGCGGGAGCCCATTGCGGCCAGGGCCTGGGACACGCTCGACCCCGCGCGGATCTCCGCGACGGTGGCGGCGAACTCGTCCGGCAGCGCACCTGAGGATGATCGTGCCACCCGCTCCATGGCAGCGATCGGGCTCTCGCCGGCGGCCACCGCCAGGGCCAGCAGATCGGCCACCGTGGGGAACTCCCGGGCCATGCGCGCCGCTCGCCGCTTGATCTCGACGCCCAGGAGGTAGTCGCGCAGCAGGATGCCCGAGACCGTGCCGAGTACGACGATCACCAGACCCATCAGCGGGCTGGTACCGCGGATCCCGACCGCTGCCAGTCCCGCTGCCAGCCCGAGCACGAGCCCCGCTGCTCCGAACACGACCTGCTCGATCCGGAAGGAGTCCACGCTGCTGCGCCGGCCGGCCATTCGCAGGCGCCGCTCCAACTGATCCGCACCGCCGGTGAGGCGCTCCAGCACACCGATGGCACGCACCGCTACCGGGCCCAGGAGGGCCTCGAGGACCACCCTGGACCGTCCGCGCGGCCCCGCGGAGTCCAGCAGCGCACTCGCCGAGCTCCTGCGCAGGTAGGGATCGATGCGTGCCGCGAGATCCCGCTGTCGCAGCCACGGCAGGCGCCCGGCGATGAGGGCCAGGCCGGTCCCGAGCACCAGGCCCAGCAGAGCCCCGGCCGCCGCGGTTCCCGGGGCGCTCATCGCAGCACCCTCTCGTCCTGCGGGAGCCGCGCGATCATCAGCATCACCCGGTAGGCCACCAGCGACACGGCACCGCCGATCAGGATCATCACCAGTCCGGCCGTGGAGTCGTAGGCCTGGGCGGCCTGAGGACGGGTGGACATCAGTGCCAGGACGATCCACGGCGCGGCCAGGGCCAGACGGGCGGCGTTGATCGTCCACGACTGCCGGGCCTCGAGCTCGGACCGGGTCCGGGCGTCCTCCCGCAGGAAGGAGGAGAGGGTACGCAGCAGGACACCGAGATCGGTACCGCCGACATCGCGGGTGATCCGCAGGGCCTCGACGATTCGATCCCCGACGGGATCGGCCAGCCGGACCTTGAGCCGATCCAGGCTGTTGGAGAAGTCCCCACTGGCCTGGTAGTCACGGCTGAACTCGACGAAGGCGGGCTGCAGCTGCTCGGGCCCCGTCCTGCCGAGCTGCACCAGAGCCTCGGGAAGCGACATTCCCGCGCGGATCGCCGAGGCGATGTGATCGACTGCCTCGGGCCACACCTCTCGCAGGGCCGTGGTGCGGCGCCGGGCTGCGGCCCGCAGCACCAACGTGGGCAGGAGGCTCGCCACCAGCCCGAGCGCGAGGGCAGGGACCACAGCCCCGGATGGCGCCCATACAGCGGCTGCCACCACCAGGCCGAGCCCGGCACTCAGAGCGGGCACCGCTGCCGGGGGGACCGTTCCCAAGCCCACCCTCACCAGATCATCCCGCATCCGGTCGAGCAGACCGGCCACCGGCCCGGGACGGCTCTGGTTCTCCTCCTGCTCCCACATCGACCACCAGATCGCCAGCAGGCCCAGACCGGCCATGAGCCCCAGGAACGCGCCGTCTGTCATGCCGCCCTCCGCCCGCCCAGCAGGCGTGAGAGGTCGTGCCCGGCACGGGCGAAGCGCTCGGGGTGAGGCGGATGGCCGTCGCCCCGCACCAGCCTGTCATCACGCAGCGAGAAGATGTCGGAGACCTCGATGACATCGTTCTCGACGCGGCCGGTCAGCCCCGCGATCTCACGCACGCGCCGGCGGCCGTCCGCCAGCATGTCCAGGTGGACCACCAGATCGATCGACCCGGCGACCGTGGGCACGACGAACCTGCTGGACACGTTCTCACCAGCAAGAAGGGGAAGGGTGCACAGCTTCGTGACCGCATCGCGCGCCGAGTTGGCGTGGATCGAGGCCAGTCCCGGCAGTCCGCTGTTCAGCGCTATCAGCATGTCCAGCGCCTCGGCCTCACGCACCTCCCCGACGATGATCCGACTGGGCCGCATGCGCAGGGCCTCCTTGACCAAGCGGCGCATCGAGATCTCGCCGGTCCCCTCCAGATTGGCCTGCCGGGTCTGCATGGCAACCACATCGCGCAGTCCCAGGTCGAGCTCGAAGACCTCCTCGATGGTGACGACGCGTTCCCGGGCACCCACCGACTGGGCCAGGCACCGCAGAAAGGTCGTCTTGCCAGCGCCGGTTGCCCCGGACACGATCACGTTGAGCCCGGAGGCCACCGCAGCATCGAGGAACCCTGCGGCCTGGGGTGTGAGCGAGCCCAGCCCCACCATGCCCTCCAGGTCGTGCGCTCGAGCCACGAACTTCCGGATGTTGACGGCGAAGTGGGTGCGGGTGACCGCAGGGATGACACAGTGCAACCGGGAGCCGTCGGGCAGGAGCGCGTCCACGAACGGGGTGGAAAGATCCAGGCGCCGGCCGGAGCTGACCAGCATCCGCTCGACGATCCCGCGCACCTCGGCGTCGGTGAGCACGAGCGGTGTCAGCTCGCTGCGCCCGTTGCGGGCGACGAAGACCTCGCTGGGTGAGTTCAGCCAGATCTCCTCGACGGACGGATCATCCAGCATCTCCTGCAGGGGACCGAAGCCGCCGATCCGGGCAGCCACCTCCGCGATCAGCGGATCCATGTCGTGAACCAAGGGCACCGTGCCGGTGGAGGCCCGCCGGTCGTAGTCAGCGGCGACCTCCCGGATCAGCGGCTCCAACTGGTCCCCGCGCACGTCCAGACCTCGGCGGCGGATCAGTTCGCGCGATTCGCTCTCGAGGATCGTGACGGCATCCACCACGTCTTCTCCCCCTTGTGCTCCGAGCTCGGCGACTCCGATGTGATGTGGTCATCACGCTGGCCACGGTAGGCAGTTGTGCTCCCCGGCGCACTGCCCGGCCTCGGATTGTGGATAACCGCGAGCGCGCGCCCGATCCGTGTGGACAACCCCGGCCCGGACGACCCGCCCCTCGCGCGGCCACGGACCACCCGGTCCTTCCCACCCGCAGTCGGACCAGCCGCCCCTGATCGTGGCAGGATGAGGGCGCACCAGGTGCAGCACCCCGTGCCGCACGGTCCCCGAGTGCACCCCGATCCCCCAGGAGAGCGTTCATGGCCGCCTCGACCGATAAGTCGACCGAGAAGAAGGGCACCCGCCTGAGCGGGCAGTCCATCAAGTACATGGCCAAGCGGGTGCTCACCGAGTTTTCGCGCGACGGCGGGACGGACCAGGCCGCGAAGCTCACCTACTTCATGGTGCTGTCGATCGCGCCCACCCTGCTGGCACTGTTCTCGCTGGCCACCCTGCTGCTGTCGGACCTCAAAGATGAGATCGCGGAGCTGATCAAGCAGGCCGCCGCGTCCTCCTCGGGGGCCTCCGAGCAGGGCCTGGGCAGCCTGGTCGACTCCACCGTCGAGTCCCTGATGGGATCGGCGACCGGCGGCACCATCGCCCTGATCATCGGTATCGCCACCGCGCTGTGGTCCGCCTCCGCGTACGTCAAGGCGTACTCGCGAACCTCCAACCAGATCTACGACATCCCCGAGGGCCGCGGCTTCGTGAGGCAGACCGGCACCATGCTCGCGATCACCCTGGGGCTGATCCTGAGCCTGCTGATCATCGCGATCTCGATCCTGCTGAACCAGACCCTGGTGGACGCCCTGCTGGGGCCGATCGCCAGCACCATCGGCGCCGGTGGACTGCTCACCTTCCTCACCGAGTCGTTCCTGCCGATCTGGGCCTGGGTGAAGTGGCCCGTGATCCTGCTGTTCCTGTTCGTGATCCTCTCGCTGCTGTACTGGGCCGCCCCGAACATCAAGAAGCCGTTCCGCCTGGTCTCCCCCGGCGGTGTGTTCGCGGTGCTGGGCATCATCATCGCGGCGGTGGCGGTGTCGATCTACATGGCCACCCTGGCCAGCTACTCCAGCTACGGTGCGATCGGCAGCATCATGGCGGTGCTGTTCGCTCTGTGGGTGATCAACATCGTGATCATCATGGGTGCCGAGGTGGATGCCGAGTACGAGCGTGCGATGGAGCTCGAGTCCGGCAAGCCCGCCGAGGACTCCCTCACCCTCCCGCTGCGCGACGACGAGGGCGCCAAGAAGCAGGAGGAGAAGTACCAGGGAATCGTGGACGACGGCCGCGACATCCGCCTGCAGAACCTGCACCGCGACTCTGACTCCTACGTCTCCGAGGATGCCCGCCTCACCCCCCGCGCGGGCACCGAGGGCGGCTCCTCCGTTCCCTCAGAGGGCGAGATCGACCCCGAGACCGGGTCCCTCGGCACCAAGAGAGACGGCACGAGCGACCCGAACGGCCCCAAGGGCGCCTGAGATGTGCGGCCGCTTCGCCTTCTACCAGGAGATCGAGCCGCTGCTGGATGACCTGGGCGCGGTGGACCTCACCGATCCGGGCCTGCGCAAGCGCTGGAACATCCCTCCCACCGCCCCCATCCACGTGGTCACCGAGTCGATCGACAAGGAGACCGGTGAGGTGCTGCGGGCCCTGCGGGTGGCCCGCTGGGGGCTGTTGCCCCCGTTCGCGAAGGACGAATCGTTCTCCTCGCGCACCTTCAACGCGAGACGGGAGACCATCCTCGAGAAGCCCAGCTTCCGCGGCAGCCTGGCGCGGCACCGGGCGATCGTCCCCATGGACGGGTACTACGAGTGGGTGCGGGGCGAGGACGGCAAGCGCAAGCAGCCGTTCTTCATCGCCCCGGCCGACGGCTCCCGCCTGTACATGGCCGCGCTGGTCTCCTGGTGGAAGGGTCCCGGCGGTCACCAGGGCCCTGCGGCCAGCGAGGACGGCGCCTTCCTGCTGAGCGCCACCATCATCACGCGCGAGGCCACCGGTGACCTCGCCCAGATCCACGACCGCACCCCGGTGATGCTCCCGCGCCACCAGGTCGACGCTTGGCTGGACACCTCGATGGATCACAAGGAAGCCGCCGCGGCCTGGATCAACGACGACTCCCATCTGCTGGAGGACTCGCTGCTGGCCGTGCGCGAGGTCGACCCAGCCGTGGGCAAGGTGGGAAACGAAGGGCCCGAGCTGCTCGAGCCGCCCCAGCGTCTGCTATGACCGCAGCGTCACGCGGTCCGGGCCGTCCGGAGGCGAGAGTCACACGCGTGACGGGCCCCGCAGGCACACGGCCCTTCCGTCCGACTGCGGTCTGACGCCGCGGCGCCGCCGCGCCCGTACTCTCGTGGACATGACCACCGGCCGCTCCCCCGACGCTCCCGCGGGGCCGCACAGCGCCGGTTCGGCCCCGCAGCCCGGCCGGACCGGTCGCGGATTCCGCGACCCGTTCCGCTGGATCATCGAGAACCCCGGCACCGTCGACCTCATCGGCTTCGGCACGGCCGCCGCCCTCATGCTGCTGTTCGGCGCCGGGGGTGCCGGCTGGTGGGTGCTGTTCTCGGTCCCGATGGTGCTCGCGGCGGCGGTCTGCCGCACCCGCCCCCTGCTGGGCGTGATCGTGATCGGCGTGCTCGCCGTCTCCCACGTGCTGGTCGGCATACCCGTCGTCGCGGGCGACGCGATGACCTTCTACGCGATGTTCTGCGCCGTCGCCTACGGCACCACCGCCGTGCACCTCATCGGCGTGGCCGCGGGGATGCTCGGTGTGCTCGTCCAGGCGACCTGGTTCGGGATCGCCACGGCGTTCGGCGAGTACGGCAGCCTCGGGCAGGGGGCGATCACCTTCGTCGGCCTGGGGATCATCGGGACCATCACGATCGTCGCGATCTGGGCGCTCGCCAACCTGCAGCGGGCCCGGGTGCGCCAGCTCGCCCTGACCCGCGACCGAGCCGAGCAGGCGGTGCGCGAGCGGGAGCAGCGCACCGCGCTCGCCGTCGCCGACGAGCGCGCCCGCATCGCCCGCGAGATGCACGACGTCGTGGCCCACTCCCTCTCCGTGATCATCGCGCAGGCCGACGGCGGGCGCTTCGTCGCCTCCCAGAAGCCGGAGAAGGCCGTGGAGGTGCTCGGCACGATCGGAGAGACCGGCCGCGCCGCGCTCGCGGACATGCGCTCCCTGCTGGGCGTGCTGCGTCAGGAGGACGAGACCAGCTTCGGTCCGCAGCCGGGCCCCGAGCAGCTGCCCGAGCTGCTCGAGCGCGTCCGCGCCGCGGGCCTCGAGGTCGACCTCGAGGTCGAGGGCTCCCTCGGCCAGCTCCCCTCGTCGGTCGGCATGTCCGTGTTCCGCCTGGTGCAGGAGGCGCTGACCAACGTGCTCAAGCACGCCGGGCCCGGCGCGAGCGCCTCCGTACGCCTGGTCCGAGGCGCCGAGGGCCTCGTGATCGAGGTCGTCGACGACGGCCAGGGCACCGACCCGACCTCCGACGGACTCGGCCACGGCCTGACCGGGATGCGGGAGCGGATGAGCGTGCTCGGCGGGGCGCTGCAGGCCGGGCCGCTCCCCTCCCGCGGCTACCGTGTGCGGGCGACCGTGCCGCTGCCCGCCGACCACGGCACCCCCGCCGAGGCCGACGGCCCCGCCTCCCCCTACACCACCACCGACCCCGGCCCCGCGGCCGACGACCCTCGAGGAGAGACCCCATGACCGAGATCGCCGACCATCCCCTGCGCGTCGCGCTGGTGGACGACCAGCCGCTGGTGCGCACCGGCTTCGCCATGGTGATCGACTCCCAGGACGACATGGAGGTCGTGCTGCAGGCCACCGACGGCGCCGAGGCCGTGCGCGAGCTGTCCGCCCGCAGCGTCGACGTGGTGCTGATGGACGTGCGGATGCCGCGGATGGACGGGATCGAGGCGACCTCGACGCTCCTGGAGCGGCTGCCCGTCGAGCGGGCCCCGAAGATCATCGTGCTGACCACCTTCGATCTCGACGAGTACGTGGTCGCCGCGATCCGCGCCGGGGCCAGCGGCTTCCTGCTCAAGGACGCCCAGCCCGAGGACCTCCTCGGCGCGATCCGCACGGTCCACCGCGGCGACGCGGTGATCGCCCCGTCGGCGACCCGCCGGCTCCTCGAACGGGTGGTCGCCACCCCCGAGCCCGCCGAGCAGGACAGCTCCGTCCTCGCGGAGCTCACCGAGCGCGAGCGCGAGGTGCTGACCCTGATGGGTCGGGGCCGCTCGAACCGCGAGATCGGCGCGCAGCTGTTCGTCGCCGAGGCGACGGTGAAGACCCATGTGGGGCGGGTCCTCGCCAAGCTCGGCGCCCGCGACCGGGTCCAGGCCGTGATCATCGCCTTCGAGACCGGGCTGGTCACCCCCGGCGAGCAATGACCCGCAGGCGGCGCCGGACTCCGGCCCGCGCTGCCGCCCTCACGCGCCGCACGGCCGGCGGTCGCGGCCGCGTCATCCCTGGGTATGACGGCCTCCCCTCCCTCGGTCTCCCCCGGTCCGCGAGGCCGCGACCGGGGGCTGACGACCGCGGGGCCCGCGCTCGGGAAGCATCGGGATCGACATCATGACCCCGTCGCGAAGGACTCCCGATGACCACCGCCGCCCAGGCCGCTCCCCCGCCCTCCCCCCCCCCCCCCCCCCCCCCCCCCGGTGGTCATGGCGCCGTGATGGCGCTCCGATGCAGGGCGTCGCTCAGGCGCTCTGATGGAAGGTGCGATCCAGCACGTCCAGCTGCTGCTCGCGGGTGAGCTTCACGAAGTTCACGGCGTAGCCGGAGACACGGACCGTGAGGTTCGGGTAGTTCTCCGGGTGCTCCATCGCGTCCACCAGGGTGTCCTTGTTCAGGACGTTGATGTTGGCGTGGAACAAGCCGGACTCCATGTTGTTGGCGGCCCGGTTGGCCTTCATGGACTCCAGGCGCTCGGCGTAGGTCTTGGCAGACATCGGTTTCTCCTCGAGTGGTTGAGTTCGACGGTTGATGATCGGGGTGATCAATTGGTCAGGGAGCAGTCGTCGTCCATCACGAAGCCGGCGTCCAGGATCCCGACCAGGTTCTTGACCTGCTCTTCCTTGTCGCGACCCAGACCCTGCGGGGTGATGGTGTTGGTGAGCGAGATGCCGTCGAGCGCGTCGTTGTAGTCGAGCTTGCCGACCGACAGCATCGAGGCGACCATCCCGTGGGAGTCCGCTCCGTTCTCCGGGTTCGCACCCGGGGAGAAGGGGGTGCCCTTCTGGTGACCGGAGGGGAAGGAGCCGGTGGCCTTGCCGTACACCACGTTCGAGGTGATGGTCAGGACCGACTGGGTGGGGATGGCATCCCGGTACATCGGGATCTCCTTGATCTTGCTCATCACCGTGTGCACGATCGTCGCGGCGATGTCGTCGGCGCGATCATCGTCGTTGCCGTAGCGGGGGAACTCGCCCTCGGTGATGTAGTCCACGATCAGGCCGGTCTCATCACGCACCGGGGTGACCGTGGCGTGCTTAATGGCCGACAGGGAGTCCGCCACGATCGACAGGCCTGCGATGCCGCAGCCCATGGTGCGCACGATCTCGCTGTCGTGCAGCGCCATCTCGATCGACTCGTAGGCGTACTTGTCGTGGCTGTAGTGGATGATGTTGAGCGCCTCGACGTAGGTGCCGACCACCCAGTCGAGCATGAGCTCGTACTTCTCCCACACGTCGTCGAAGTCCAGCGGGCCGTCGCCCTGGACGGGCGTGAACTCGCCCTCCTTCGTGACCTGCTTGCCGCTGACCTCGTCGCGGCCGCCGTTGATGGCGTACAGCAGGGCCTTCGCGGCGTTGACGCGAGCGCCGAAGAACTGCATCTGCTTGCCGACCCTCATCGGGGAGACGCAGCAGGCGATCGCTGCGTCGTCGCCCCAGCGGCCGCGGATCTGCTCATCGGACTCGTACTGGATCGAGGAGGTCTCGATCGAGATGGCCGAGCAGAACTCCTTGTAGCCCTCGGGCAGCTTCGGATCCCAGAACACGGTGATGTTCGGCTCCGGGGCCGGCCCCAGGTTGCGCAGGGTCTGCAGCAGGCGGAACGAGGTCTTGGTGACCTGCGAGCGGCCGTCCTCGGTCATGCCGCCGTCCGACCAGGTGGCCCAGTACGGGTCACCGGAGAAGATCTGGTCGTAGTCGATGGTGCGCAGGAACCGCACGATGCGCAGCTTGATCACCAGCGCATCGATGATCTCCTGGGCGTCGGACTCGGTGATCTTGCCGGCCTTGAGGTCGCGCTCGAAGTAGACGTCCAGGAACGCGGAGAGGCGGCCGAGGGACATCGCGGCGCCGTCCTGGCTCTTCACGGAGGCGAGGTAGGCCATGTAGGTCCACTGCACCGCTTCCTGCGCGTTGGCGGCGGGACGCTTGAGGTCCAGGCCGTAGATCTCACCCAGGGTGACGAGCTTCTTGAGAGCCTTGATCTGCTCGGAATGCTCCTCGCGGTAGCGGGCCCAGTGCTCGCTGAAGGGCTGGTCCGCCACGGCGTCCTTGGCGGCCATCTTCTCGGCGATCAGGAAGTCCGCCCCGTACAGGGCGAGACGACGGTAGTCCCCGATGATGCGGCCACGGCCGTAGGCGTCCGGCAGGCCGGTGATGATGTGGCTGGAGCGGGCAGCGCGGATGCGCGGGGTGTAGATGTCGAAGACACCGTCGTTGTGCGTCTTGCGGTACCTCGTGAAGACCTTCTTGATCTCGGGGTCCGGCTCCTTGCCGGCCTCCTTGATCGCGGTCTCCACCATGCGCCAGCCGCCGTTGGGCATCATGGCGCGCTTGAGCGGGACGTCGGTCTGCAGGCCGACGATGACGTCGTCCTCGGGGCAGATGTATCCGGCTGGGAACGCATCGATGTCGGCGGGGGTCTTGGTGTCGACGTCGTAGACGCGGCGGCGACGCTCCTCGGAGAGGTAGTTCTTCTCCAGGTGATCCCAGACCTTCAGGGTCTTCTCGGTGGGGCCGGCGAGGAACGAGGCATCACCTTCGTACGGGGTGTAGTTGCGCAGGATGAAGTCGCGCAGATCGATGGACTCCTGCCAGGGACCCGGCTCGAAGCCCTCCCACGCGTCACCTCCTGCAACCGCATCGGTGGGGCGCTCGGTGGTGGCGGACGTCATCTGATCCTCCTCGTGGTGCCGGAGGGCCGGTCGGCGCACGGCCCTCCTGGGTTGACACCACCATAAGGCCAGGTCCTGACACCTCCCAGGCAGAAGGTCCCGGAAAATGGCCCCTGACCTGCGGCGTGGCTCACATGAGACGCCTCACATCCCAGGGTCTGCGAGGGGTCTCAGGTGGGCCCTGCGGGCGCGTCAGCCCCGCTTGTCGATCTCCGCCTTGAGCTCCGCCAGGCGCAGCTCGCTGGTGCCGGTACGCTCCTCCATCGCCTGGTACGGGCGCTCGGGGTGGCCGGTGTAGATCTGGCGCGGGCGGCCGATCTTGGTGTCCGGGTCGTGGATCATCTCCTGCCACTGCGCGATCCAGCCGGGCAGGCGACCGATCGCGAACAGCACCGTGAACATCTGGGTGGGGAAGCCCATCGCCTTGTAGATGATGCCGGTGTAGAAGTCCACGTTCGGGTACAGCTTGCGCTCGACGAAGTAGTCGTCGTTCAGCGCGATCTCCTCGAGCTTCATCGCCAGCTCCAGGCGCTCGTCGTTGACGCCCAGGCGCTCCAGCACGGTGTCGGCGATGCTCTTGACGATGCGGGCGCGGGGGTCGTAGTTCTTGTACACCCGGTGGCCGAAGCCCATCAGCCGGATGCCGTCCTCCTTGTTCTTCACCTTCTCCATGTAGTCGCGGGGGTCGATGCCCTCGTCGCGGATCAGGTTGAGCATCTCCATCACCGCGGCATTGGCGCCACCGTGCGCAGGGCCGGACAGCGCGCCGATGCCGGCCGAGATCGAGGTGAACAGGTTGGCCTGGGCCGAGCCCACCAGGCGCACCGCGGAGGTGGAGCAGTTCTGCTCGTGGTCCGCATGCAGGATCAGCAGCTGCTCCATGGCCCGCACCACGGCCGGGTCGGCGATGTACTCCTCGACCGGGAAGCCGAAGGTCAGGCGCAGGAAGTTCTCGATCAGGGAGAGGCGGTTGTCCGGGTACAGCAGCGCGTGGCCCTGCGCGATGCGATGGGCGTAGGCCGCCATCGTGGGCATCTTGGCCAGCAGCCGCACCGAGGACAGCCGCACCTGCTCCTCGTCGAAGGGATCCAGGGAGTCCTGGTAGAAGGTGGACAGCGCGGAGACGCCGGCCTGCAGCACCGCCATCGGGTGGGCATCGCGCGGGTAGTCGTCGAACAGCCGACGGAAGCGCTCGTCCAGCAGGGTGCGGCGCTCCACCTGGGCGGAGAAGTTGTCGAGCTGGCCGCGGGTGGGCAGCTCGCCGTGGATCAGCAGGTAGGCCACCTCGAGGTAGGTGGAGTGCTCGGCGAGCTGCTCGATGGGGTAGCCGCGGTAGCGCAGGATCCCCTCGTCACCGTCGATGTAGGTGATCTCCGAGGTGGTGTTGGCGGTGTTCATGAAACCGGGGTCGTAGGTGACCGCGCCGGTCTCCTTGCGCAGCGGCCCGATCCCGATGCCCGGATTGCCCTCCACGGCGTCGATGCGCGGCAGATCGAGGGTCTTCTCGTCGTAGCTGAGGCGGGCGGGCGTCGTCGCGTGATCCATGGGCTCTCCGTTGTGCGTGGTCGGATCGTTCAGTGGCGCTGCAGGCGCCGGGCGGCGGCGGCGATCCGCTCGTCGGTGGCCGTCAGTGCCACGCGGACGAAGGTCCCGCCTGCTTCACCATAGAACATCCCCGGGGCCACCAGGATCCCCAGACCGGCCAGTGCGCGCACGGACGTGGCGCAGTCCTCGCGGAAGGTGGTCCACAGGTACAGGCCTGCGTCCGATCCGTGGATCTCGCCACCGGCGTCGCGCAGTGCGCCGGCGAGCAGTGCGCGACGCGCCCGGTAGGTCTCGCGCTGAGCCGCCACCGCGTCGTCATCGTCCAGGGCTGCGGCCATGGCGGTCTGGATGGGGCCGGGGATCATCATTCCGGCTTGCTTGCGCACCGCCAGCAGCTCCCCCACCAGGGCCGGGTCACCGGCCACGAAGGCAGCGCGGTAGCCGGCCAGGTTGGACTGCTTGGACAGCGAGTACACGCACAGCAGGCCGCTGAGGCTCCCCTCGTTCACGCGGGGGTCCAGCACCGAGGGCACCTCGTCGACGGTCCACGGCAGCAGGGCGTAGCACTCGTCGGAGGCCACCACGATGCCGCGCTCGCGGGCCCAGCGCACGATCGCGGCGATCTGGTCCGCCTCCAGCACCGCGCCGGTGGGGTTCGAGGGCGAGTTCAGCCACAGCAGGCGGATCCGGGAGGCCAGCGAGGGATCGGGTAGGGCAGCCTCCCCCTCGGCGGCCAGGCGCACCATGTCCACCGGCAGGGGCTGGGCGCCCACCAGGCGGGCTCCGATGTCGTAGGTGGGATAGGCCACGTGCGGGAACGCGACGGCATCCCCGGGGCCGAGGCCGAGCTGGAAGGGCAGGTGCGCCACCAGCTCCTTGGAGCCGATGGTGGGAAGCACGTTCTCCACTCCCAGGGAGGGCGGGGCACCCCGGTGCCGGTGCAGGAAGGAGACGATGCCCTCGCGCAGGGCGGGGGTGCCGATGGTGGTGGGGTAGCCGTGGGAGTCGGCCGCATCGGCGAGCGCCTGCTGCACCGAGGCGGGTGTGGGATCCACGGGCGTGCCGACGGAGAGGTCGACCATGCCGTCCGCGTGCGAGGCGGCCAGGTCGCGGGCCTCGGCCAGGGTGTCCCACGGGAAGACCGGCAGGCGGGAGGCGAGCGAGGTGCGCGGTGCTGCTCCCACGGGCTCAGGCCAGCGGGTTGGGCTGGGGCGGGAGCGCCTCGATCAGCGGGTGGTCCTTGTCGATCACACCCATCTTCGCCGCGCCGCCGGGCGCGCCGAGCTCGTCGAAGAAGTCGACGTTGGCGTCGTAGTACTCGGCCCACTGGTCCGGGACGTCGTCCTCGTAGAAGATCGCCTCGACCGGGCACACCGGCTCGCAGGCACCGCAGTCCACGCACTCATCGGGCTGGATGTAGAGCATCCGATTGCCCTCGTAGATGCAGTCCACCGGACACTCGTCCACGCACGCCCGATCCTTCACATCGACACAGGGCAGGGCGATGACGTACGTCATGGTGCAGTTCCTTCCGACGGGGACCGTCCCATCATCGCACTGTGCGGCGCGGTACGGGGAACCGGCGCCCGGCGCGGCGGCTGCGGCGTGACGGGCCGAACATCCCCAGACCCTCGCGCGCGGTGGTCACCGCACCCTTCCCGGCAGTAACCTGCCAGCCTGGAAACGGACGGATCGATCGAGTCGAGAGGATGTCGGAGGCATACGTGATGATGAACGACGGCCACCGCCGCCGCCCGGGATGGGCCCCGTTCCTGGAGCCCGGACGCCGAGTGGTGCTGCGCTACGCGATCGACCGCACCTCCTCGCCGCACGGCGAATCGATGACCGACGCCCTGGGCACGATCCTGGAGGTCGATCAGAAGGCGGTCGACGTGATGACCAGGCGTGGCCGCGTCACGGTGCCCCGCACCCTGGTGGTCGCCTCCAAGGAGGTGCCCCCTCCCCCGCCGCGCCGACAGCCCGTCGTCCAGCCGGAGGGCTGAGGGGTCAGGCCCGCGGCGCTCGCCCTCGACGACGCACCAGGGTGATGACGCCGATCATCACGAACGGCAGCAGTACGCCGATCCCCTGCACGATCCAGCCGGAGTACTGGATCTGGTCGCCGATCGCGGCGGGGAACAGCACGCCGCCGCCCACGCCACGGCCCAGGAAGGGCATCGCCAGCAGTCCCCACAGCGAGCCCACCACCGCCAGCGGCAGTCGCGAGCCGGTGGCCGCGTAGAGGAACACGCAGGTCGTCGCCTGGAACACCGTGCCGAACAGCAGTCCGGCGGGCAGCTCGAGGCCACCGATGTCCAGCCGCAGCCGGTGCGTGGTCACCAGCAGCACCACCGACAGGATCGTGAGAACGATCGCCAGTGCCACCTGGGAGAAGCGGGCGGCCAGGGACTGGGTGTCGATCGGCGGGGGCTGCTGCGTCACGGGGCGCTCTCGGTCCGGTCCCTCAGGCGCCGGCCTTGGCACGGGAGCGGGCCCGGGCGCGCTCACCCGCATCCAGGATCACCTTGCGGATGCGCACGATCTGCGGCGTGACCTCGACGCACTCGTCCTCGGCGGCGAACTCGAGGGACTCCTCCAGGGTGAGCCTGCGCGGCGGCACCAGGTTCTCGAAGGAGTCCGCCGAGGCGGCGCGCATGTTCGTCAGCTTCTTCTCCTTGGTGATGTTGACGTCCATGTCCTCGCTGCGGGAGTTCTCCCCCACCACCTGGCCCTCGTAGACCTCGCTGGTGGGCTCCACGAAGAAGGAGCCGCGCTCCTGCAGGTTGATCATCGCGTACGGGGTGACGGCACCGGCGCGGTCGGCCACCAGGGAGCCGGTGCTGCGGAACTCGATGGTGCCCATCCACGGGGCGAAGCCGTCCGCGTAGGAGGAGGCGATGCCGTTGCCGCGGGTCTCGGTGAGGAAGCGGGTGCGGAAGCCGATCAGGCCGCGGGAGGGGACGGTGAACTCCATGCGCACCCAGCCGGAGCCGTGGTTGCTCATGGTCTCCATGCGGCCCTTGCGGGCGGCCATCAGCTGGGTGACGGTGCCCAGGTACTCCTCGGGCACGTCGATGGTCATCCGCTCCACGGGCTCCTGGACCACACCGTCGATCTGGCGGGTCAGCACGGTGGGCTTGCCCACGGTGAGCTCGAAGCCCTCGCGCCGCATCTGCTCCACCAGGATCGCCAGGGCCAGCTCGCCGCGGCCCTGCACCTCCCAGGCGTCCGGTCGCTCGGTGGGCAGCACCCGCAGGGACACGTTGCCCACCAGCTCGGAGGCCAGGCGGTCCTTCACCTGACGGGCGGTGAGCTTGTGGCCCTTGGCGTTCTTGCCGGCGAGCGGGGAGGTGTTGATGCCGATCGTCATGGAGATCGCCGGCTCGTCGATCTCGATCAGCGGCAGGGGGCGGGGATCGTTCGGATCGGCGAGGGTCTCGCCGATCATGATCTGCGGGATGCCTGCCACGGCCACGATGTCGCCGGGGCGGGCAGTGCGGGTCATCGGCTCGCGGGTGAGTCCCTTGGTCTCCAGCAGCTCGGTGACCTTGACGGTGCGGATCTCACCATCGGACTGGCACCACGCCACCTGCTGGCCCTTGGCCAGCTCACCGCTCTTGATGCGCAGCAGGGCCAGGCGGCCCAGGAACGGGGAGGCGTCGAGGTTGGTGACGTGGGCCTGCAGCGGCACCTCGTCGTCATAGGTGGGAGCGGGGATCGACTCCAGGATGGTGGCGAACAGCGCCTCCACCGTGGTCTCCTCCGGGAGGGTCCCGTCGACCGGCTTGGTCAGCGAGGCCCGGCCGGCCTTGCCGGAGGCGTACACCACCGGCATGTCCAGCACCGAGTCGAGGTCGAGGTCCTCGACCTCCTCGGCGACATCGGAGGCCAGACCCAGCAGCAGGTCGGTGGTCTCGCCCACGACCTCGTCGATGCGGGCGTCGGGCCGGTCGACCTTGTTGACCACCAGGATCACGGGAAGCTTGGCGGCCAGGGCCTTGCGCAGCACGAAGCGGGTCTGCGGCAGGGGGCCCTCGGAGGCGTCCACCAGCAGCACCACGCCGTCCACCATGGACAGGCCGCGCTCCACCTCGCCGCCGAAGTCGGCGTGGCCGGGGGTGTCGATCACGTTGATGGTGATGCCGCCGGGCTCGCCGGCCTCCGCGGCCGAGGGGCCGGTGTAGCGGATCGCCGTGTTCTTGGCGAGGATCGTGATGCCCTTCTCGCGCTCCAGCTCACCGGAGTCCATCGCCCGCTCGTCGTGCTTGTCGTGGTCGCTGAAGGCGCCGCCCTGGGTGAGCATGGCGTCGACCAGGGTCGTCTTGCCGTGGTCGACGTGGGCGACGATCGCGACGTTGCGCAGGTCGGTGCGGTGGCGAAGTGTCATACGGGTGAGTGCTCGTTTCGAGTCGCAAGGTGGGGTGCAGCAACTGGCGCGCCCCGGGCCGTGGCGATTCTACAAGTGCTCAGGCCCGACGGCGCGCGATCGTCGTGGAGGACACGTCGGCGATGCGCCGGGTCAGACCACGCCGCCGGTGGTGTACGGGTCCTCGCCCTCCGACGCGATGGGGCCGCGGACGGCCTGCTCCTGCTCGTCCTCGCTGACCATGCTGTCGGTGGTGGGGGCTTGCGCCTCCTCGAGGTCGCCGAGGATCCGCGAGCCCGCCAGCTCGATGCTGCGGCCGGGAATGGCGTCCAGCAGACGTCGGGTGTACTCCTGCTGCGGGTCGGTGAACACCTGCTCGGTGGGCGCGTGCTCGACGACCCGGCCCTGCTCCATCACCAGCACGTCATCGGCGATCTGGCGCACCACCGCGAGGTCGTGCGTGATGAAGATGTAGGACAGCCCCAGTTCGCTCTGCAGATCGTTGAGCAGTTCGAGCACCTGGGCCTGCACCAGCACGTCGAGGGCGGACACGGCCTCGTCGCACACCACCACCTCCGGCTCCAGGGCCAGCGCGCGGGCGATGGCCACACGCTGCCGCTGACCGCCGGAGAGTTCATTGGGGTAGCGGTCCATCACCCCGGTGGGCAGCGCCACCTTGTCCAGCAGGTCCCGCACCCGGGCCACCCGTTCGCGCCGGGTCCCGATGCCGTGCAGGCGCAGCGGCTCCTCCACGGTGCGGAAGATCGAGTACGTGGGATCGATGGTGCCGTAGGGGTTCTGGAAGATGGGCTGGACGCGGCGCCGCAGCTCGAACAGCTCCTTGGAGGACATCTGCGCCAGATCGCGCCCGTCGAACCGCACCTGGCCGGAGGTGGGCTCCAGGAGCTTCAGCACCATCTGCGCGACGGTCGACTTGCCGGAGCCGGACTCGCCGACGATCGCGGTGGTGGTGCCGCGACGCAGCCGGAAGGAGACGTCGTCGACCGCGGTGAACGGGGTGGGCTTCTCCCACGGTGCGCGACCGCGGATCGAGAACACGCGCGTGAGGTTCTCCGCCACGATCACGTCGTCGCCGTCGTCGTGCCGTCCAGGCAGGGGGTCACGGGCCCGGGCCGCCTTCTCGGCGTCCTGGCGGGTGCGGGCGCGCTCACGCTGGGAGACCAGGCGCCGGCTGGACAGGGAGGGGGCCGCGGCGATCAGGCGCTGGGTGTACGCGTGCTGCGGGTCCTGCAGCAGCTGCAGGGCGGGACCGGACTCCACCACGTGACCGCGGTACATCACCACCAGATGCTGGGCGCGCTCGGCGGCCAGGCCCAGGTCGTGGGTGATCAGCAGCACGGCCACGTCGAGGCTGTCGGTGAGGTGGTCCAGGTGGTCCAGGATCTGCCGCTGCACGGTGACGTCGAGCGCGCTGGTGGGCTCGTCGGCGATCAGCAGGGAGGGGCGCGCCGCGAGCCCCATGGCGATCAGCGCCCGCTGGCGCATGCCTCCGGAGAACTCGTGGGGGAACTGGTTGGCGCGGCGCTCGGGGTCGGGCAGCCCTGCCTCGGCGAGCAGCTCGACGACGCGACGGTCCGCCTCCTTCCCCTTGGCGATGCCGTTGGCGACCAGGGCCTCCTTGATCTGGAATCCCACCCGCCACAGGGGGTTGAGGTTGCTCATCGGGTCCTGGGGAACCAGGCCGATCTCACTGCCGCGCAGGGCGAGGATCTGCTTGCGGTCGGCCGCGGCGATGTCGGTGCCCTGGAATTCGATCCGACCCCCGGTGATGGCGCCGTTGCGCGGCAGCAGCTGGGAGATCGCCATGGCGGTGGTGGACTTGCCCGAGCCCGACTCGCCCACGATGGCGACCGTCTGCCCCGGGTAGACGGTGAGGTTGGCACCGCGCACCGCGGGCACGGGTCCCGCGGAGGTGGTGAAGGTGACGTCGAGGTCCTGGATGTCCAGCAGCGGGGTCGATGCGTGGTCATGTCCGCTGCTGGAGGCCTGGCCGTCGCGGAGCTCGCCGTCGCGGAGCTCGGGGTTCGGGTCCTCCCGGAAGGAGATCCTGCCGGTCTGTGTCATCGCTTCTTCGCCTTCGGGTCGAGGACGTCGCGCACCGCATCACCCATCATGATGAAGCTGAGCACGGTGATGGCCAGCGCACCGGCCGGGTAGAACAGCAGCGTGGGGCGGTCGCGCAGGGCGGACTGGGCCTTGGAGATGTCCACCCCCCAGGAGACGGTGGAGTCGGGCAGGCCCACACCCAGGAACGACAAGGTGGCCTCCACCACGATGTAGACCCCGAGGTTCACGGTGGCGGTCACGATCACCGGGGCGACCGCATTGGGCAGGATGTGCTTGACCAGGTTGGTGGTGCGGCCGGCGCCCAGAGCGGTGGCGGCGGTGACGAACTCGGCGTTCTTCACGCTCATCACGCTCGAGCGGGCGATGCGCGCGATCGAGGTCCACCCGAACACCACCATCACCGACACCAGCAGCACCACCCCGGCGTGCTCGCGGAACAGCTGCATGACCACGATGGCGCCCAGCACCAGCGGGATCGCGAAGAAGATGTCGGTGACGCGGGAGAGGATCGAATCGAACCAGCCGCCGAAGTAGCCGGCGATCGCGCCGATGGCGCCGCCCAGCAGCACCACCCCGATGGTGGTGAGGACTCCGACGCTGACGGAGGCGCGGGCACCGTGGATGACCCGGGCGTACACGTCGCAGCCCTGCTGGTCGAAGCCGAACGGATGCCCGGCCTGCGGGCCGCCGTAGCTGTTGCGCAGCTCGCAGAACTTCGGGTCGTTGTCGGTGAACAGCCCGGGCAGCAGGGCCACCAGCAGGATGAACGCGATCATGATGCCGGCGATGATGAAGATGGGGTTGCGGATGAGCGAGTGCCAGGCCTCGCCCCACAGCGAACGAGGCTCGGCCTCGGTGTCGACGGCGTCGACCGCGCGCAGCGGCACCTCGTTCGAGGGCGCGACGTAGTGGTGCTGCCCGGGGAGGGTGTCAGGACTTCGAGACATAGCGGATCCTCGGGTCGAGAAGGGCGTACAGGATGTCGACGATCAGGTTCGCGATGACGAACACCGTCACCAGCAGGGTCACGATCGTGACGACCTTCGTGTTCTCGCCGGCTCTGATGGCGTCCCACAGGTGGAAGCCGATGCCGGGGATGTTGAAGATGGACTCGGTGACGATGGCGCCGCCCATCAGCATGCCCAGATCGATGCCGATGTACGTGATCACCGGGATCAGGGAGTTGCGCAGCACGTGGGCGGAGACCACGCGGTGGCGCGGGAGGCCCTTGGCGGTGGCGGTGCGCACGTGGTCCTGCGCGGCGACCTCCGCGACCTGGGTGCGGGTCAGACGCAGCACGTAGGCGAAGGACACCGCGCCCAGCACCATCCCGGGAACCAGGAGGTTCTCCCAGCTGGGGTCGCGGCCGACGTTGACCGGCATCACCCGCAGTTGGACGCCCAGCACGAACTGCGCCACGAAGCCCAGCACGAAGGTGGGAACCGCGATCACCAGCAGCGAGAGCATCAGGAAGGTGGTGTCGATCCAGGTGCCCTTGCGCAGGCCGGAGATCACGCCGGCGGCGATGCCGAGCACGGCCTCGAAGACGATGGCGATGATCGCCAGGCGGATGGTGATGGGGAACGCGTCGGCCAGCTGCTTGCTGATCGACTGGCCGCGGAAGGTGGATCCCAGGTCACCCTGGAAGATGTTCGCCAGGTACAGGAAGTACTGCACCAGGAACGGCTTGTCGAGGTTGAACTCCTCGCGCAGACGGGCCTGCGCAGCCTCCGGGAGCGGCTTGTCGCCTCCCAGAGCGGCGATCGGATCGCCGGGCATGAAGAACACCATGAAGTACACGAGGAGCGTGGCGCCGAAGAAGACCGGGATCATCTGCAGCACGCGACGAAGCACGTACCAGGTCATACTGCACTTCCCAAGGGGGTAGGGGACGGGACGGGCACGGCACGGGGCGGGGACCCAGGGCGCAGCCGTCGGCCGCGCGCCCGTGCCCCCGCCCGTGCGTGATCAGGCCTGCTTGGTGATCTGATGGTAGATCGGCTGGGAGTCCCAGCCGAAGACGACGTTCTCCACCGTCTCGGCGTAGCCGCCGGCGACGTTGTTGAACCACAGCGGGATCGACGGGAGGTCCTGGAACAGGATCTCCTGCGCCTTCTGGCCGAGGGTGTACGACTCCTCCTCGTCCGTGGCGGACAGGCCCGCCAGCAGCGCCTCGTCGAACTCGGGGTTCTTGTAGTCGGCGTCGTTGGAGCCCTGACCGTCGGCCGCGGCCGAGGTGTAGAGCGGGCCCAGGAAGTTGTACATCGAGGGGTAGTCGGCCTGCCAGCCGGTGCGGAACGCGCCCTCGATGGTGCGGGCGGTGACGTCGTCGCGCAGGGACTTGAAGTCCGGGTAGGAGTTGCCGGCGGCCTCGATGCCCAGCACGTTGCGGATCGAGTTGCAGACCGCGTCCACCCACTCCTGGTGCCCGCCGTCGGCGTTGTAGGAGAGGCTGAAGGAGCCCTCGAAGGGCTGGATGGCCTCGGCCTCGTCCCACAGCTTCTTCGCCTCGGCCTCGTCGAACTCGAGCACCTCGTTGCCGGGGATGGAATCCGAGTAGCCGTTGACCACGGGGGTGGTGAAGTCGGTGGCGGCGGTGCGGGTGCCACCGTAGATCGCCTCGCAGATCTCCGGGCGGTTGATGGCGCGGGAGATGGCCTTGCGGCGCAGCGTCCCGGCCTCCCCGGAGAAGTTGGGGTCGTCCACGTGGATGGTGATGGTCGCGTTGCCCGCCGCGGGCTGGTTGACCGCCCGCTCCCCCAGCTCGCTCTCGAAGCTCGACAGGGCGCTGGGCGGGATCGCGTCGATGACGTCGAGGCCGCCGGAGAGCAGGTCGTTGTAGGCGGTCTCCTGGTCCTGGTAGAAGACGAAGTCCAGGCCGCCGTTCTCGGGCTTGCGCGGACCGTTGTAGTCCGGGTTCACCTCGAGCTCGGCGTTCTGGTTGTGGTTCCAGGCCACCAGCTTGTACGGGCCGTTGCCGATCGGCTCCTCGCCGAAGGCCTCGGGGTCATCGAAGAAGGCCTGGGGCAGGGGCGAGTAGGCGGTGTAGCCCAGGCGGGTCGGGAAGTCCGACTGGGGCGAGGAGAGCTTCACGGTGAAGGTGCGGTCATCGACCACCTCGAGACCGCTGAGGGTGGCGGAGGCATCGGCGTCCTTCCCGGAGATGTCGGCGTAGCCGTCGATCGACTCGAAGAAGTACGAGGAGTACTGGCCGTTCGCACCGTTGGCGCCGTAGTTCCAGGCGTCCACGAAGTTCTGCGCCGTGACCGGGTCGCCGTTGGTGAAGGTCCAGCCGTCGGCGATCGTGATGGTGTAGTTCTGGCTGTCCTCGGTCTCGATGGACTCCGCCATCTCGTTCTGCGGGGTCCCCTCGGCGTCGTAGTAGACCAGGCCGGAGAAGAGGTTCTGCAGGATCTTGCCGCCGCCCACCTCGTTGGTGTTGGTGGTGTGCAGCGGGTTCTGCGGCTCGGTGCCGTTGATCATGACGATGGCGCCGGTGTCGCCGCCGCCCCCGTTGTCACTGCCGTTGCCGCCGCCACCGTTGCCGCCGTCATCGCCGCCGCACGCGGCGAGGGTGAGGGCCGCGGTGCCGGACGCGGCGGTGCCGAGGATCATCGAACGTCGCGAAATGGCCATGCAAGCCTCCTGTGAGGTTCAGTGCTGTGCGTGATGGGCGTCAGTGCCGCATCCGTTTCCTGCTCCGGGCGGCGCTTCTTGGCGCCGCCCGGGGTTTGCAACAGTCTGCACCCGTCCGGAACGATAGCGCGCCATCTCCGGTAACGGTTGTGTTGCGGTTGGGCTGCCGAGGACCTCCGTCCCCGGTCAGAGCGTGCATTCCGTCTGGCGTCAGCCCCCGTTGCCGGCGCTCACGCCTGCTTGGTGATCTGGTAGTAGATCGGCTGCGAGTCCCAGCTGAACTCGACGTTGTCGACCGTCTCGGAGTACCCGGCGGAGACGCTGTTGAACCACAGCGGGATCCCCGGCAGGTCGCGCAGCAGCAGCTCCTGCGCCTGCTGGCCGATCCGCAGGGACTCCTCCTCACTGGTCGCGCTGAGCCCCTCCTGCAGCATCTCGTCGAACTCGGGGTTCATGTAGTCCCAGTTGTTCGAGCCCCGCCCCTCGGCCGCGGCACTGGAGTACAGCGGGCCGAGGAAGTTGTACATCGAGGGATAGTCGGCGACCCAGCTGCTGCGGAACGCCCCCGTGATGGTGCGGCCGGTGGTCGCCTCGCGCAGCGACTTGAAGTCGGGGAAGGAGTTGCCTTGGGCCTCGATCCCCAGCACGTTCTTCAGACCGTTGCAGATCGCCTCGACCCACTCCTGATGGCTGCCGTCGGCGTTGTAGGAGAGCGTGAACGGTCCCTGGAAGGGCTGGATCGCCTCTGCCTCCTCCCACAGGCGCTTGGCCTCGGCCTCGTCGTACTGCAGTACCTCGCTGCCGGGGATGGACTCGGAGTGCCCGGCCACCGCCGGTGAGATGAAGTCGGTGGAGGGCGAGGTGGTGCCGTGGAAGATCGTGTCGCAGATCGTCTGACGGTCGATCGCGCGGGAGATCGCCTGGCGGCGCAGCATGCCGGCCTCCCCCGTGTAGTCGGGATCCTCCATGTGGATCCCGAAGAAGGTGATCGTGGCCGCGGGCTTGCTGACGGCGCGGTCCCCGAGCTCGTCCTGGTACGAGGAGCGGGCGCTGGGAGGGATGCTGTCGAGCACGTCCAGACTGCCGGAGAGCATGTCGTTGTAGGCCGTCTCGGGGTCCTGGTAGACCACGAAGTCGAGGCCGCCGTTGGCCGGCTTGCGCGGGCCGCTGTAGTCGGGGTTGACCTCAAGCAGCGCGTTCTGGTTCTGGTTCCACTCCACCAGGCGGTACGGCCCGTTGCCGATGGGGGCCTGGCCGAAGCCCTCCGGATCATCGAAGTAGGCCTGCGGCAGGGGCGAGTAGGCGATGTAGCCCAGACGGTTGGGGAAGTCGGACTGCGGGGACGCCAGCGTGACCTCGAAGGTGAGGTCGTCCACCACGGTGAGACCGCTCATCGTCGCCGAAGGGTCCGCGTCCTCGGCGGAGACGTCCGCGTACCCCTCGATGGACTCGAAGAAGTAGGAGCTGACCTGACCGTTGGCGCCGTTGGCACCGTGGTTCCAGGCGTCGACGAAGCTCTGCGCCGTGACAGGGTCGCCGTTGGTGAAGGTCCACCCCTCCTTGAGCGTGATCGTGTAGTGCTGGCTGTCCTCCGTCTCGACGGACTCCGCCATCTCCTCCTGCGCAGCACCCTCGGCGTCGTAGCTGAACAGCCCCGAGTAGAGGTTCACCAGGATGCTGATCCCCCCCATCTCGTTGGAGTTGGTGGTGACCAGCGGGTTCTGCGGCTCGGTGTTGTTGACCGTGACCACCGCGTCGGCCGAGCCGCCGCCGTCCGAGCCCCCGGCGCCCCCGGCACCCCCGCCCCCGCCGTCATCTCCGCCGCACGCGGCGAGCGCCACGGTGGCGGTTCCCGCCAGAGCCGTGGACTGGATCATGGTGCGACGGCGAATGTTCATCGCTTCTCCTTCGAGGGCAACGAGCTGGATGTACAGAAGAACTGAGATGAACAATGTCGTACCGGTGACCACCGAGTGTGCGCCGCACCACTTCGTGATGAACTTGTTACCGTCGGCAGGTGTCCTCGGCGAAGGTTTCTTGGTTGCCCCTGCACGCAGGGGCGCCGCGCTGCCGGCCCGGTGCTCAGCACCGCTGCGTCGACCTCGTCAGGCCCTGCACGCCACAATGGGGCCATGACTGCCACACCGAACCATGCACCCTCCGCCCCCGACGCCCCCGTCGATCCCACCACCACCGCGGCCTGGGAGGCCCTCGAGGCCCATGACCAGTCCCTCACCGCCTCGCTGCGCGAGTGGTTCGAGGCCGATCCGCAGCGCGCAGAGCGCTTCACCCGCACCGCGGCCGATCTGCACGTGGACCTGTCCAAGAACCTCATCACCGCCGAGACCCTCGCCCTGCTGCTGGACCTGGCGCGCGAAGTGGGCCTGGAGCAGCGCCGCGATGCGATGTTCGCCGGCGCGCACATCAACACCACCGAGGACCGTGCCGTGCTGCACACGGCGCTGCGCCGGCCCGAGGGCACCGAGCCCGCCCTGGAGGTGGACGGCCAGGAGGTGGACACCGACGTGCACGAGACCCTGCGCCGGGTGTACGAGTTCGCGGACCAGGTGCGCTCCGGGGAGTGGACCGGCGTGACCGGCAAGCGCATCGAGACCGTGGTCAACATCGGCATCGGCGGCAGTGACCTGGGACCGGTGATGATCTACGAGGCGCTGAAGCCGCTGGCCCAGGAGGGCCTTGCCGCTCGCTTCATCTCCAACATCGACCCCACCGACGCCCATGCCACCACCGCGGACCTCGATCCCGAGACCACCCTGGTGATCGTGGCCTCCAAGACCTTCACCACCCTGGAGACCATCACCAACGCGCGACTGGTGCGGGAGTGGCTGCTGGGCGGGCTGCGTGCGCAGGGCCTGGAGGAGGGTCGCGAGGCGGAGGCGGTGCGCCGCCACTTCGTGGCCGTCTCCACCGCCCTGGACAAGGTGGAGGAGTTCGGCATCGACCCCGCCAACGCCTTCGGCTTCTGGAACTGGGTGGGCGGCCGCTACAGCGTGGACTCCGCGATCGGCACCGTGCTGGCGACCGTGCTGGGACCGGACGCCTTCGAGGAGCTGCTGGCCGGCTTCCACGCCATGGACGAGCACTTCCGCACCGCCCCGCTCGAGGACAACGTGCCCGTGCTGATGGGCATGCTCAACGTGTGGAACGTGAACTTCCAGGGCGCCGAGACCCACGCGGTGCTGCCCTACTCCCAGTACCTGCACCGCTTCCCCGCCTACCTGCAGCAGCTGACGATGGAGTCCAACGGCAAGTCGGTGCGCTGGGACGGCTCGCTGGTCTCCTACGACACCGGCGAGGTGTTCTGGGGCGAGCCCGGCACCAACGGGCAGCACGCCTTCTACCAGCTGATCCACCAGGGCACCCGGCTCGTCCCCGCCGATTTCATCGCCTTCGCCACCCCGGACCACCCGCTGGCCGACGGAGAGCAGGACGTCCACGAGCTGTTCCTGGCGAACTTCTTCGCCCAGACCAAGGCCCTGGCCTTCGGCAAGACCGCCGAGGAGGTGCGCGCCGAGGGCACCGAGGGAGCACTGGTCGCGGCCCGCGAGTTCTCCGGCGACCGGCCCACCACCTCGATCATGGCCCCGAAGCTGAGCCCCTCGGTGCTGGGCCAGCTGATCGCGCTGTACGAGCACATCACCTTCGTGCAGGGCGTGGTGTGGGGCATCAACTCCTTCGACCAGTGGGGGGTGGAGCTGGGCAAGCAGCTGGCCAAGGGCCTGGCCCCCGCGGTCGCCGGCGACGAGGAGGCGATCGCGGCCGAGGACTCCTCGACCGCCGCGCTGATCCGCTACTACCGCGAGCACCGCGCGCGGGGCTGACCGGGCGAGCCGACGGCGGGGGGCTCCCCAGCCCCTCCCGTCGGCTGCGCAGCGACCCTCCAGGTGGACGGCCGGTGAAGGACCGATCACGGTTCGGCCCGACTCTCGGCAACCGACGGCAACCGGGTGGCGGTCCGGGACCTCGGTCCCACCATGGGCCTGTGCCGTGCATCACGGCGCACCCCTGCGGGCACACCGCAGGGGGCCCCGCAACGCTGTCAAGGAGGACCGCGATGTCCCGCACGCCTGCCACCACCTCCCGACTGTCCCGTCGTGGTTTCGCCCTGGGCGGCACCGCCGCTCTCGTTGCCGGCACGCTGGCCGCGTGCAATCCGGGCGGCTCCACCACGAACGAGGGCGGGGGCGACCCCGTCGAGCAGCAGGACCCGGCCGATCTGGCCGGCAAGACGCTCTCCTACCTGTACTTCACCGACGGGCCCGACGAGCAGGCCACCCGCGATCTGATCGCGGCGTTCGAGAAGGAGTACGACGTCACCGTCGAGCTGGAGATCGTTCCCTTCAGCGACATCACCACCACCCTGCAGGCCCGCCTCTCCGGTGGGCAGGCCCCGGACGTCGCCCGCGTGGCCGCCACCGCCCCCTTCGCCGGTGACCTGCTGGTGCTGGACGACTTCCTGGGCGCCGAGTACCTGGAGGAGTTCTCCGAGGGCGTGCGTGTGGGCATGACCGATGCCGACGGCAAGATCGTGGCGATCGCCTCGGACCTCACCCAGAACGGCCCCTTCGTCAACACCGACCTGTTCGAGAAGGCCGGCGTGGAGGTCCCCGAGTCCTGGACCTGGGAGGAGATGGTCACCATCGCCAAGGAGGTGCAGGAGAAGGCCGGCACCGAGTTCGCCTTCGCGATGGACAAGTCCGGCCATCGCCTGTCCACGATCCTCTCCCAGGGCGGCACGTACCTGGTGCAGGAGGAGGAGAGCTCCCTGAACCCGGCCGCGGCCACCACCGCGCTGCAGCCGTTGGTGGACATGATCAACGACGGCTCCTCCCCCAAGGACTTCTGGCTGGACTCCGGCACCAAGTACGCGGGTGCCAACGAGGTGTTCCTCGCCCAGCAGGTGCCGGTGTACCTCTCGGGCAACTGGCAGGTCGCCCAGTTCGAGGCCAATGCCGAGTTCGGCTGGACGACGGTGCCGAACCCCTCCCTGAGCTCCGGGGGCGGCTTCCCCGGCGGCAAGTTCATGGTGGGCTTCTCCGAGGGACCGGAGAACCAGCTGGCCGCCACCTTCCTGCAGTTCATGAACACCACGCAGTCGCAGGAGTCGTTCATCACGGCCTCCTCCTTCATGCCCACCCGGGCCGACCTCACCGAGTCCGGGGTCGAGTACCCGGTGCGCAACGAGGAGATGAACGTGTTCATCGACGATCTGGGCGAGACGCCGGAGGAGGCATTCGCCGCCGCCTACTCCCCCAACTTCGACGCCGCCGCCCAGGAGTTCATCAAGCAGTTCGCCGAGGTGGTGGCCGGCAACAAGGAGCTGGCCCAGGCCATGGAGGATCTCAAGGCCGGCATCGACTCCGTCGTGGAGCAGGCCGGATGACTGCGGCCGCGACACCCGCCAGGACGCCGCGGCGCCGCCGGGTGCCGTGGTCCCTCAGGGCGGCGCCCTACCTGTTCCTGCTGCCGAACATGGTCATCTTCGGCCTGTTCACCATCTGGCCGGCGCTCAGCGGCTTCAACATCTCGCTGTACTCCTCGCGCAACGGGCGCACCTTCGAATGGGCCGGGACCGGCAACTTCGAGCGGATCTTCTCCGACGCCGACTTCTACCAGGCGCTGTTCAACACCATCGTGTTCGTGCTCGCCTTCGTGGGACTGGGCGTGTGCATCGCGGTGGTGCTCGCGGTGCTGCTGAACGCTCAGGGCTTCGGGAAGTCCTTCTTCCGCTCGGTGTTCTTCCTGCCGGTGCTGCTGAGCCCGGTGGTGGTGGGCATCGTGTGGCGATGGCTGCTGGAGCGCAACGGGGGTCTGGTCAACGAGGCCCTGGGAGCGATCGGCATCCCGGCGGTTCCCTGGCTTGTGGATCCGACGCTGGCGATGATCAGCGTGATCGCGGTGAGCCTGTGGACCAACGTGGGCTTCTACACGATGATCCTGCTGGCGGGCCTGCAGTCCATCGACCCGAACCTGTACGAGGCCGCGAGCCTGGACGGCGCCTCCCACCTGCAGCAGTTCCGGTCCATCACCCTGCCGCTGCTGGCGCCGACGACGATGGTGGTGCTGATCCTGTCCACCATCCACGGCTTCCAGGCCTTCGACGTCATCTACAACCTCACCGGCGGCGGCCCGGTGGGGGCCACCACCCTGCTGGTGCAGTACGTGTACGACAACGCCTTCGGGCCCCAGATGCAGTACGGCATGGCCGCAGCCGGCTCCGTGGTGCTGTTCCTGATCGTCATGTCCTTCACCCTGCTGAACTGGTGGCTGGGCCGACGGGCAGAGGCGGTGTGAGCAGACCATGAGCATCTCGAGCAACTCCTCCAAGCCCTCCACCTGGACCTCCACCTCCCACCGGAAGGTGCGCCCCGCCGCGGTGGTGCGCACCGTGAACCTCACGGCACTGGCCCTGCTGGTGCTGATCCCCCTGGTGTGGACGGTGCTGGGCTCCTTCAAGAACCAGTCGGAGCTGGCCCAGCGCCCGCCCACGCTGATCCCCCGTTCGTGGCATCCGGAGAACTACTCGACGGCGCTGACCGGCTTCGACGTGCTGCGGTACCTCACCAACAGCGTGATCGTGGTGGTGGTGGCCACCCTGCTCACCCTGGCCATCAACTCGATGGCCGCCTATGCGCTCTCGCGCTACAACTTCCGCGGCAAGAACGTCCTGTTCCTGGTCACCCTGGCCACCATCATGATCCCCCTGCAGGTGATCCTGATCCCCGTCTACCAGGTGACGGCGAGCCTGGGGCTGACCAACTCCCTGTGGGGCGTGATCCTGCCGGCCATCGCCACCCCCACCGGTGTGTTCCTGCTGCGCCAGTACATGCTCACGCTGCCCGACGAGCTGATCGACTCCGCCCGCATCGACGGAGCACGCGAGTTCGGGATCTTCTGGCGCATCGTGCTGCCGCTGTGCAAGCCGGCCCTGGCGGTGCTGGCGATCTTCTCGGTGCTGTGGCGCTGGAACGACTTCCTGTGGCCGCTGGTGGTGACCAACGAGCGCACCCGCACCCTGCCGGTGGCGCTGCAGCGCTTCGCCAGCCAGGAGGTGGTGCCCTTCAACCTGGTGCTGGCCATCGCCGTGGTCTCGATGGTCCCGGTGCTGATCTGCTTCTTGCTCTTCCAGCGCCAGATCGTCCAGGGCATCGCCTCGACCGGCATGAAGTGAGCCGATCGGGCCGCAGCACAGCCCGCGCGATGGGACAATGACCACCGCATGCCTGAACCGACTGAGGGGAACCGATGGAAACACTAATGCCGATACTCCTCGTGGTCGCGATCGCCGTCGTCGCGGTGCTGATCCTGCTGGGGATCCTGCTGCGCAGCTACCGCATCGCGGCACCGAACGAGGCGCTGATCATCACCGGCCGCAACGCCAAGACCTCCCCCACCGGGGACATCGACCTGGAGTCCGGCAGTGCGCGGGTGATCATCGGCGGGCGCGCGATCGTGCGGCCCATCTTCGACCGCGCCTTCGTGCTGAGCCTGTCCTCCCGGCAGATCCCGGTGGAGGTCGAGGGCTACTCGATGAACGGCATCTTCCTTCGCCTGCGCGGGGTGGCGCAGGTGAAGGTGGGCGGCAACGTCAACGACGTGCGCAAGGCCGCCCAGCGATTCCTGGACCAGCAGAAGCAGATCGACCACTACACCCAGGAGATCCTCTCCGGCACCCTGCGCGCCGTGGTGGGCACCCTGTCGGTGGAGCAGATCATCCGTGACCGCGCCTCCTTCGCCGCCCAGGTGCAGGCCGAGGCCGAGCACTCGATGAACAACCAGGGCCTGGTGATCGACACCTTCCAGATCTCCGCGATCGAGGACGACGGCTCCTACCTGCGCGACTGGGGCCGTCCCGAGGCCGCCCTGGTAGCCAAGACCGCTGCGATCGCCGAGTCCAACGCCGGCCGTGAGGCCACCGAGGCCAAGAACCTCAACCTGCAGGCCGAGGCCGAGTCGAAGCAGGCCTTCGACCTGCGCCAGGCCGAGATCAAGGAGCAGACCGACGCCCGCCAGGCCGTCGCGGACGCCTCCGGCCCGCTGGCCCGCGCTGCACAGCAGCAGCGGATCATCGAGCAGGAGGAGATGATCGCGATCCGCAACAACGACCTGCGCGAGAAGCAGCTGATCGCGGAGGTCCACAAGCCGGCCGAGGCCAAGCGCTACGCCGAGCAGCAGGACGCGGACTCCAAGAAGTACGCCCGCGTGGCCGAGTCGGAGGCCCAGCTCACCGACGAGCGCAACCGCGCCGAGGCCCGCAAGGTGTCCTCGGAGGCGGAGGCGTTCGCCATCGAGGCTCGCGGTCGCGCCGAGGCCGAGGTCGAGCTGCAGCGCCGCTCGAAGGATGCCGAGGCGGTGCGCCTGGAGGGCCAGGCCGAGGCCGACTCGCTGCGCGCCAAGGGCGAGGCCGAGGCCGCCGCGATCCTGGCCCGCGGCACCGCGGAGGCAGAGGCCACCCGTGCCCGCGCCGAGGCGTACAAGCAGTTCAACGACGCCGCCGTGCTGTCCCAGGTGCTCGAGGTGCTGCCGCAGGTGGCGGGGGAGCTCGCCTCCCCGTACTCCAACATCGACAGCCTCTCGGTGTTCTCCACCGACGGCGAGGCCAAGATCGGGCAGAACATCTCCGTGGGCCTGGCCCAGGTGCTGGAGATGGTCAAGTCCACCACCGGCGTCGACTTCCAGGACACCCTCGCCCGGGCGTCCCAGGGCGGTCGCGACGTGCGTGCCCAGGCCGAGCAGGAGCAGGAGCAGCGGGACGCTCAGGACCCCTCCCGGTCCTGAGGGTCCACGGACCGATCGGGACCAGCGGCGCGGGACTCTTCCGAGGGTCTCGCGCCGCTGGCGTTCCCGGCAGATGTCCGAGCTGTTCACCGGGCTGTCACCGCGCGTTGGCCGCGGGACGTCCGAACTTCGGCATCGTTCCGGATCGACCGTAGAGTGGCTGTGACCAGTCGACGAGACGGAAGCGAGAGCGCACCCCATGAAGATCGGGATCCTGACCTCCGGGGGCGACTGCCCGGGCCTGAACGCGGTCATCCGCGGTGTCGTCATCAAGGGCGACAAGCTGTTCGAGGACGAGTTCATCGGATACAGGGACGGCTGGCGCGGTGTCATCGACAACGACTACATGACCCTCCCCCGACGTCGGGTGCGCGGCATCGGCCGCATCGGTGGCACGATCCTGGGGACCTCCCGCTCCAACCCCTTCCACGACGGGGAGGACGGCGCTGCGATCGTGCGTCGGCACATGGACGACAACGACATCGACGGCATCATCGCCATCGGTGGCGACGGCACCCTGTTCACCGCGAACCGGCTGTACGAGGCGGGGATCCCGGTGGTGGGCGTCCCCAAGACGGTGGACAACGACCTGGACGCCACCGACTACACCTTCGGCTTCAACACCGCCGTGGAGATCGCCACCGAGTCCCTGGACCGCCTGCGCATGACCGGCGACTCCCACCACCGCTGCATGGTGGCCGAGGTTATGGGCCGCTCGGTGGGCTGGATCGCGCTGCACTCCGGCATGGCGGCCGGTGCCCACGTGATCGCCCTGCCCGAGTTCCCGCTGACGATCGACGAGATCTGCGCCTACGTGAAATCGGCCTGGGACCGTGGTCGTGCCCCGCTGGTGGTGGTGGCGGAGGGCTACGTGCCCAAGGACGCCCCGGAAGGCTTCATGAACTACGAGCTGGACGAGTTCGGCCGCCCCCGCTTCGGCGGTGTGGCGGAGGTGCTGGCACCGCTGATCGAGGAGCGCCTGGGCATCGAGTCGCGGGCCACGGTGCTGGGCCACATCCAGCGCGGCGGAGAGCCCACCGGCTACGACCGGGTGCTCGCCACCCGCCTGGGCACCGCCGCCGTGGACCTGGTCCACAACAACGGCTTCGGCCGGATGGTGGCGCTGCGCGGCACGGAGATCGTCGATGTGCCCCTGACCGAGGCGATCAACTCCCTGAAGTCCGTTCCCCGCGCCCGCTGGGAGGAGGCCAAGGTGCTGTTCGGCTGAGCGGCCCCGCCGCGCAGACGTACAGCGCGGCGGCTCAGCGCTCGGACCCCACCTCGCCCAGCAGCGCCTTCGCGTAGGAGGCGTGCACCGACTCCTCGTCGGAGGGGTGGTACATGCCTGCGCGCACGTCGCGCGAGAGGCGCTCCAGCTCGCTGCGGCGGAAGTAGTGGGAGCCGCCGCTGGCGCGCAGCACCTGGTCGACGGCCGCGATCGCGGTCTCGCTGGCACGGGACTTCACGCCGGAGAAGTGCAGGAACCAGCGTGGTCCGTGGTCGGTCAGGCCCGGTCCGCTCTGCCCGGTGCCCAGAGCGTCGAGGTCCGCCATCACCTTCTCGATCTGCAGCACGGCGCCGTCCACGCCGATGGCCGCATCGGCCAGGCGCCAGCGGATGTCGGGGTCGTCCGCGTGGACGATGCCGCGGGTGACGCTCCTGCGGGTGGTGGCGACCTGGGCGCCCACCTGGATCGCCCGCTCGGCGATGCCGGTGTACACCGAGGCGATCAGCAGCTCGAAGGCACCGAAGATGCCCATTACGAAGGGATCCTGGTTGGGGCCCACCCCGGTGGTGGTGATCACCCGGTCGGCGGTCACGGGCGCCTGGTGCAGGCGGGTGGTGCGGGACTGGGAGGCACGCATGCCGTGGGTGTCCCAGTCGTCCTTGACCTCGACGGCATCGGTGCGCTCGAGCAACCCGAACACCAGGCGCGGATCATCCTCGGCGGCGCCGGTGTCCCGGCCGTGGACCACCAGACGGTCCCACACCGGGGCCAGGGAGGTGAAGATCTTGGTGCCGGTCACCCGGTAGCCGCCGTCGTCCTGGGGCTCGGCACTGCTCGAGGAGTCGAACAGCATCGCCTCGTTGCCTGCCTCGGAGATGCCGAAGGCGAACAGGCGGTCGTCGGCGGCGTCCTCGAGGATCACGCGCCCGGAGTCGGCCCCCAGTCGGTGGGCGTGCAGAGCCGCGCCCGTGACCACCAGGTGCATGTTCATGGACAGCGCCGTGGCGGGTGCGGCCTGCGCCAGCCGGCGCTGGATGCGGGAGGCCTGCAGCAGGCTCCCGCCGAGGCCGCCCAGCTCCGTGGGCACCAGCAGGCGCAGGTAGCCGCGGTCGCGGAGGTCGGCGAGGTCCTGCTCGGGGAAGGTGTTCTCCCGGTCGTGGGTGACGGCACGCTCGCGCAGCGTCTCCAGCAGGGCGTCAGGCAGGAAGGCGTCCGCGGACAGGTCCGCAGGGACGGTGTGATCGGGGGCGATCCGATGGTCGGTGGGGGTCTCAGCAGCGGCGTCGTTCATGGATCCACCGTAGTTGCTGGAGCAGCGCGCAGCGGTGCGGCGGCTCTCACACCCGGATGGTCGCGACCACCGGACGGTGGTCCGAGGCACGCGAGCGTGCCACCTCCAGGCCCGTCACCTCGAGATCCCCGCGCACCCAGATCGAGTCGATCCGGCGCCGCGGCAGGCGCGCGGGGTGGGTGGCGCGGACCGTGCGGGGCGTCCAGGGCAGTGCGGCCGGCAGTGCGGCCGGCAGTGCGGCCGTGAGGATCGTGCGCCACGGGGAGGGCGCGCTGCGGCCCGCCGCCTCCCATGCCGCATCCCGCCATCCGGCGGCGGCCAGCTGGGCGAGCTCGGGTGCGGACGGATCCGCGTTCATGTCGCCCAGCAGCGCGGCCGGCCCGTCGAGCGCCTCGGCGTGCTGGAGGATGCCCCGCACCTGCGCCGCGCGGTGCCGGCGGTCGCGGTTGTCGAGGTGGGTGAGCAACAGGTGGAGCGACTCGGCACCCGCCACCCGCGCCGCCAGCAGACCGCGGGGCTCGCGGGGGCCGGGACGGTCGGGATCCGCGGGCAGCGGGTGCAGGTGGTGCTCGATGATCTCGGTGCGGCTCAGCAGTGCCAGGCCGTACCGTCGGCGTCGGCCGCCCGGCTCGGCGGGGTCGCGGTCGATGACCGCCCCGAACCGCACCTGCCCACCCAGCCGCGCAGCGAGGCGGGACGCCTGGTCCTCGAACCCGGACCGGACACCGTAGGCGTCGTCGACCTCCTGCAGGCCGACCGCATCGGCCCCCAGCGACGCGATCGTCGCTGCGGTGCGCGCGAGGTCGAGCCTGCCGTCGGCACCGGCCCCGTGGCGGATGTTGTAGGTGGCCAGGCGCAGCACCGTCATCGCGGCGGGCCCTTCATCGCTCTGCGCCCTTCATCGCCCTGCGCCGCTCATCGCTGCGGGCCCGCATCACTGCAGACAGCTCGGCCCCAGCAGCGCCTTCAGGGACGCGTACAGTGCGGCCGAGGGAGTCACCGAGAGCCGCTTGTCCAGCTGCATCAGGGTGGCCCGACCGGGCTCGCGCAGCTTGACGCGCACCTCGCTGGAGCCGGGGTTGTCCTCGAGCACCTCCCGCAGCTGCTCGGCGACCGAGGTGGTGGCCCGCATCGAGGGCAGGGAAATCACGACCGGCCCGTCGGGCCCTCCCCCGGTGTCCGGGATGGTCATCTCCATCACCCGCAGCTCGGGCATCCCCTTGGAGGTGTCCACGCGGCCCTTCATGGAGACCACCAGGTCCTCGGCGAGCTCCGTGGCGACGGTCTGGTAGGTGGAGGGGAACAGCAGGCAGTCGATGGAGCCCTCGAGGTCCTCCACCGTGGCGATCGCCCACATGTCGCCCTTCTTGGTGGTCTTGCGGGCCAGTGTGGTGATCAGCCCAGCGATGGTGACCATGGCGCCGTCCTCCACGGCCCCGTCGTCGGCGAGTGCGCTGATGGAGGTGCTCGAGTTCTGTGCGATCACGTGCTCGAGCCCGTACAGCGGGTGGTCCGAGACGTACAGGCCCAGCATGGTCCGCTCGAAGGCGAGCTTCTCCTTGCGGTCCCACTCCGGCAGCTCCGGGATGGTGATGGTCGCCGCGGAGCCCGAGGAGGCGCCGTCCTGCCCGCCGCCGGCGAACATGTCGGCGAACAAGTCGTACTGGCCCTGGGCCTCCTTGCGCTTGACGTCCACCACGGCGTCGACCGCGTCCTCGTGCACCAGCACCAGGGAGCGGCGGTTGGCGCCCAGGGAGTCGAACGCCCCGCCCTTGATCAAGGACTCGATGGTGCGCTTGTTGCACACCGTCAGGGAGACCTTGTCCAGGAAGTCGGTGAAGGAGGTGAAGTCGCCCTTCTCCTTGCGCGCCTTGATGATCTCCTCCACCACGTTGTGGCCCACGTTGCGGATCGCGGACAGCCCGAAGCGGATGTCGCTGCCGACGGCGGAGAAGTACATGTCGGACTCGTTGACGTCCGGTGGCAGCACTGTGATGCCACGGTGTCGGCAGTCACCCAGGTACAGGCCCAGCCGGTCGCGGTTCTCCTGCGTGGAGGTGAGCAGCGCGGCCATGTACTCGGTGGGGTAGTTCGCCTTGAGGTACGCGGTCCAGTAGGAGACCACGCCGTAGGCGGCGGAGTGGGACTTGTTGAACGCGTAGTCGGCGAAGGGCAGCAAGGTCTCCCACAGGGCGTCGACCGCCCCCTTGGAGTAGCCCTTCTCCTTCATGCCGGCCTCGAAGGAGACGAACTGCTTGTCCAGCTCGGCCTTCTTCTTCTTGCCCATCGCGCGGCGCAGGATGTCGGCCTGTCCCAGGCTGTACCCGGCGACCTTCTGCGCCGTCTGCATCACCTGCTCCTGGTAGACCAGCACGCCGTAGGTCTCCCCCAGGATCTCCGCCAGCGGCTCCTCCAGCTCGGGGTGGATCGGAGTGATCTCCTGCAGGCCGTTCTTGCGCAGCGCGTAGTTGGTGTGGGAGCCCATGCCCATCGGACCGGGGCGGTACAGCGCCGAGACGGCGGTGATGTCGCCGAACTTGTCGGGCTTCATCTGCCGCAGCAGGGTGCGCATGCCGGAGCCGTCCAGCTGGAACACCCCGAGCGTGTCACCGCGCTGCATCAGCTCGTAGGTGGCCGGGTCCTCGAAGCCCAGGGTCTCCAGATCCGGCGGGGTCTTGCCGTTGCGCTCGATGTTGACCAGCGCATCGGAGATCACGGTGAGGTTCCGCAGGCCCAGGAAGTCCATCTTCAGCAGGCCCAGGGTCTCGCACGTGGGGTAGTCGAACTGGGTGATGATCTGGCCGTCGGAGGGGCGGCGCATCATCGGGATGATGTCCATCAGCGGCTCGCTGGACATGATCACCGCGCAGGCATGCACGCCCCACCCTCGGGTGAGGCCCTCGACGCCCTTGGCGATGTCGAACACCTTCTGGACGTCCGGCTCCTCGTCGTGGAGGCGGCGGAACTCGCCGGCCTCCGCGTACCGCTTGTGCTCGGGGTCGAAGATGCCCGACAGCGGGATGTCCTTGCCCATCACGGTGGGCGGCAGCGCCTTGGAGAGCCGGTCTCCCATCGCGTAGGGGTAGCCCAGCACGCGAGCGGCGTCCTTGAGGGAGTTCTTGGTCTTCATCACGCCGTAGGTGATGACCTGGGCGACGCGGTCGTCGCCGTACTTGCGCTCCACGTACTCGATGACCTCGCCGCGGCGGCGGTCGTCGAAGTCGACGTCGAAGTCGGGCATGGAGACGCGGTCGGGGTTGAGGAACCGCTCGAACAGCAGCCCGTGCTCGAGGGGGTCGAGATCGGTGATGCGCATGGCGTAGGCGACCATGGATCCCGCACCGGAGCCACGGCCCGGACCCACGCGGATGCCGTTCTCCTTGGCCCACTTGATGAAGTCGGAGACGACCAGGAAGTAGCCGGGGAACCCCATCTGGGTGATCACCTCGACCTCGTACTTCGCGCGGCGCGTGACCTCGTCGGGGATGCCACCGGGGTAGCGGTACTCCAGTCCCCGCTGGACCTCCTTGACGAACCAGGAGTGCTCGTCCTCCCCGGGCGGGGTGGGGAACACCGGCATGAAGTTGGCGCCCTCACCGGTGGTGGTGAACTGCACGTCGCACATCTCGGCCACGCGCAGGGTGTTGTCGCAGGCCTCCGGCATCTCCCGGAACAGCTCGCGCATCTGCTGGGCGGACTTCAGGTAGTAGCCGGAGCCGTCGAACTTGAAGCGGCCGGGGGTGTCGAAGGTGGAGCCCGAGTTGATGCACAGCAGGGCGTCCTGGATCTTCGCATCGGCCTCGGTGACGTAGTGGAGGTCGTTGGTGGCCAGCAGCGGCGCACCGATCTCCTTCGACAGGGCGATGAGGTCCTTGGTCACGCGCTGCTCGAGGGTGAGCCCGTGGTCCATCAGCTCGACGAAGTAGTTCTCCTTGCCGAAGATGTCCTGGTACTCGCCTGCCGCCTTGATGGCCTCGTCCCACTGGCCCAGGCGGATGCGGGTCTGGATCTCACCGGAGGGGCACCCCGTGGAGGCGATCAGCCCGCTGCCGTACTTCGCGAGGATCTCCCGGTCCATCCGGGGCCACTTGCCCATCTGCCCGTCCAGGGACGCGGACGACGCCAGGCGGAACAGGTTGTGCATGCCCTCGGTGGTGCGCGAGAGCAGGGTGAGGTGGGTGTAGGCACCGCGGGCGGAGACGTCGTCCCCGGCCTCCTGCTGCTGCTTGGTGCCCCATTGCACGCGGGTGCGGTCATGTCGGCTGGTGCCGGGGGTCACGTAGGCCTCGACGCCGATGATCGGCTTGATGCCCGCGGCGGTGGCCTCGCGGTAGAACTCGTAGGCGCCGAACACGTAGCCGTGGTCCGTGATGGCGATCGCCTTCTGGCCCTGACGTGCGGTCTCGGCCACCAGTTTGTCGATCTTCGCGGCCCCGTCCAGCAGGGAGTAGTCGGTGTGACAGTGGAGGTGGACGAAGTCCTGGGAGTCCGCGGAAGCCATGCGTTCCAGGGTAGTCCGGGGCACCGACCGACGCGCCGGTGGGCGGGGTCATGGTGGTCACCCCGGCGGGTCGGCGCGCTCACCTCGAAGGACGCTCCTGGCAGCGTCCAACGGGTCCGCGGGGAGCTTCGCCTCCTCCCAGCAGCGGACGAGGGTCGGTACATGGCGAGGATCGGGATCACGGCGGAACTGGTCGAGCAGGAACCGCTGGGCATCAGCACTGAGGCCGCTCTTGCCGAGCGCCACCGCGACGTCGTGGACACCGAGGACTCTCAGCCGTTCCTGGGTGTGAGCACGCTCGTGGATCTCGATGACATCACTGGCGTACTCGCTGCTCCCGTACGAGTGCCGATCGTCCCTGACCTCGGCGAGCAAGGGCTGGCGATCGACCGACCAGTCCACCGCCCCTCGGTCCGCGGCGACCCGGGTCACTGCGAGCTGCGCCTGCGATGACCATCGACGGGCCCGATGGAAGAACTCGGCGAAGGTGGCTCCGCTCCATCGGCGCAGGGCTTTCTCCAGCGCGTCGACATCGCGCATGCGCAAGGCCAGATCCGCAGCCAGCCGCTGCAGTCTGTCGAGCCGCGCATGCACCAGTTCTGCTGGTGAACGACCGATGTCGGAGAACCGCTGGTCGACGAAAATCCCGTCACCCATCGGGTCGATGTCCAGGGGGAAGGGAGCAGCCGTGTCCCTTCGGACGGGTCCTGAGCCCTCGTGCGAGGCCATGTCGATGTCGATGAGATCGAGGAGAGCCTCGATCCGCCGCTCGACCTCCGAAGCGGCGAGTTCACACAGTCGCCGGTCCCAGTGCCCGATGACCAGCGGCATGATGGGGATCTGCGGGCTCGGGTGCTTCTCCTCGAGCCCGATGACGGTGCGGATGAATCGTTCAGGCTGTCCACTGCCTGGTCGCGCAGCACGGGGCACGAGGCGGCTCGCCAGATCGATGGCGACACCGAAGGCACGATCGTGCCGATTCCACTGATCGAGGCCGGATCGTATTCGTGTGACAGCGAGCAGAGCTGCGTCGAACGACGCGGCCGAGTCGCTGCGGATGCCGCCCTGGAGAAGGTCGGACACCTGCACTGCGGCATTCATGCTGTCCGGAGGGAGGTCTGCCTCTCCGTCCTCCCCCAGCCACGATGCGACCCGTTCGCGCAGGCACCTCTCGACCTGCGTCGGCGTGGCATGACGAAGGAGCCAGCCATGGAGGTCGTACGCCTCCGGTGCCAGGCCGATGCTCGCTAGTCCCTCATCGACGTACGCGTTGATGGAGAGCTCGTCGCCAGGATCACGCTCCCATGCTCGTGCCGCGAGGGCGTCCCGTGCACGCTCCAGATCCGCGAACGGCACTGCGTCGTCATGCACGTCGGTGATCGCTGCCTGCGGATCCGGTTCGCGGTCCGCGAGCCACCGCGCCACGACCGCGGCAGCGTGAACACAGAACGGGGCCAGTGCCGAGCCACCGTCGTATGAGTGGCCGCACGTGCATCGGAAAGGGCTCCCCCAGTACCGGCCCATGCGCACCACGCGATCAGGGTCGGAGTGGACCACACCTTCGAGCGGCATGAGACCGTGCTCGTGGTCCAGAAGATCCACTCCGCGTGCCAGGATGCACGCCTCGGTCAACTGCGCCGCGGGCACCGTGTGCGTGAGGTCGGCCAGGACCATGGGAGAGCTCATGGATGGATCATCGGGCAGGGGTGTGACAGAAGAACGCGACTCGGCGGTCGCCCGCCCGGGGAAGCACCTGCTCATCCACGGTGATCGTCAGGCTGGCCATGCTCCTGTGCAGCGCGGGTCCCATGGAGCACGGGTTCGGCCCAGCGGTGGCCTCCCGTCGGGCAGGACGACGGAGATCCGGTCGAGGCCGACGTGCCCATGACCGGCCACCCTGGGGCAGCAGTACCCGTCGGCCCAGAGAGTTTCGTATCGCGCAGGCCCGGACCGCGGAGCGGCCCACGAAGGCCCGCCGGGCATCACCCCTCCTCGGCCAGCAGGAACCGTGCCACCTGGTCGATGTAGCCGGGGCGGTCCGCGAAGTAGGAACCGCAGTGGTCGGCCCCCTCGGTGAGCACCAGCCGTGCCGACGCTCCGGCGGCCCGCGCCAGGCGGTGTGCGTGCTCGACCGGGATCACCGAGTCCTCGGTGCCATGGAACATCAGCAGGGGGCGGGGCTCGATGCGGCTGATCGCCTCGATCGGCCGCACCTGGGAGAAGCCGTAGCCGTAGCGGTGTCGGGTGGCGAGGTCCACGAGGTGCGCGAAGGCGCCCGGCACCCTGAGCGAGGCGGCGGCGGCTGCGACCACGCCGTGCATGTCGGCGAAGGAGGAATCGGCGACCACGCGGGAGACGGTCGGATCCTCGGCCGCCACCAGGATCGACACGGCCGCCCCCATGGAGAAGCCCAGCAGGTCGATCCGGGCGTCGGGCCGGCGGGTCCTGGCGAATGCGATGGCGGCGCGCAGATCCTGCTGCTCGTAGTGCCCGAGGGACTGCCGGCCGTCATCGGAGTCGCCGTTGCCGCGGAAGTCGAACAACAGCACGCTCGCGCCGGCGCGGTGCAGCCCGGTGCCGATGCCCAGCATCTGCGACTTGTCGCCGCGAAAGCCGTGGCTGGCGATCACCACGTGCTCACTGCGCTCAGCTCCCGGGGCGTCGAGCCACCATCCCCGGATCGTGGTCCCGTCGGCCGCGGTGAAGTCGACAGCCTCGCTGTCCACGCCGAGCTCGAAGGGCGTGAAGGTGTAGGGCAGGTCGGGACGGCGGGGCCCGTTGAGCTGCCGGGCGGCCAGCAGGGCGGCTCCACCGGCGAGCGCCGTGGCCCCCGCTCCGGTCAGCGCGGCGGCGATCAGTGGTGCGTTGCGTGGCATGGATCGCAGTCTAGGCACGGCGGCAGGCACGGCTCCGGCTCGTGTGGATACGTGCGGGGCCTCGGTGGCCGACCCGTTATCCACAGAATGTGGAAAAACATGCATTGTGGAGGAACCCGGATCTGCATTGTCCACCCTTTTATCCACGGCCTTCCACATATTTCGAACGTCCTTTCGATTGTCGGTGATGGCGCCTACTCTTGGACCATCAGCACAGCCGAGGAATTCCCGGCCGCGACATCCACCGAAAGGGGGAACGATGACCCAGGTCAGCGATGGTTCCGTGCCGAAGCCGCGGGGTCGCGCCGTTGCGCGTTCCCGCCCCGGTGCGCCACGCCCGCGCAAGCCCGGGATCCGAGGATCACGGCGTCCGCTCACGCGGGAGACCCTCCCTTCAGAAGCTTTCGTCGACGAGGCCGGGGCGGAGGCGGAGAAGCTCCGGGAGCTGTGGGATCTGGGCCTGGCCGAGTCACGGCAGCTGGCCGCGAAGCTCCGTCTCGCGGCGCGTCACTGGCCCGCCGGCGATCCGGAGGATCCGGATCTGCGCGACGAGGCGGATCTGATGGTGTCTCAGGCCCTGCGCTGCAGCATCCATCACGCATCCCGGCTGCTGGAGGATGCTCACACCGCCGTCACACATCTGCCGCGACTGCTGGCACGTCTCGAGGCCGCTGAGCTGCCGGCGCGCTGGTTCACCGTCGTGCTGCGTCGCGCCGGTGGTCTGCGCGAGGCGGCACTGCACGAGCTCGACGAATCCATCGCCAGCTGGGAGCTCGCGGTCGATGAGGGGCGCTTCCGTCGCGAGCTCGGTGCCCTGGTGCGCTGGCTCAGCGATCAGCAGGAGGCCGCTCAACGCTCACGCCCTCAGCGCAGTGTGGACATCCTCCCGCCCGATGAGGACGGCACCGCCTGCCTGCAGGTCATCGGTCCCGCACCGGAGATCCTCGCCCTGGGGCGCCGACTGGACTCCGCGGCCCGCGCGATCCAGCGAGCTCAGCGTCAGGCCCTGGAGAGCGGGCAGGAGATCCCCTTCGATGACGGCAGCGTCTCCGGGACCGCGAGGCCGCTCTCCCTCGCGGCGCTGCGCTACCGGGTTCTCACCGGTTCCGTGCTGGAGACGGGCACGGTCGAGGTCCCCCGTGAGCGGTTCCGCATCACCGTCACGGTCCCCGCGCTCAGCCTGCTGGGTGCGGCGGACGCACCCGGCATGCTCGACGGCATCCACCCCATCCCCGCGGAGATGGCGCGGGAGCTCGCCGGTGGGGAGAACACCTGGTACCGCGTGCTCACCGATCCGAGCACCGGTGCGTTCCTGCCCCTGCCGGCCGACCGCTACACCGCCAGGCCAGACATGCTCGAGCACCTGCGCCTGCGCCATCCCACCTGCGCCGTGCCCGGCTGCACCAGGCCCACGTCCTGGGCCAGCGAGATGGACCACATCGAAGAGTTCGACCACCGCGACCCCGCATCCGGCGGTCCCACCTCGATCGAGAACACGCACCTGCTGTGCTGGCGTCATCACCAGCTGAAGACGGCCGGCCTCATCGACCCCGTGCGCCGCAGTGCCGCCACGGCTGATCCGCTGGGCAGTTCACCTTCCGATCCGCCCTCCGGGTCACCTTCCGATCCACCCCCCAGGTCACCTTCCGATCCACCCTCCAGGTCACCTTCCGATCCGCCGGCCAAGTCACGCTCGGGTCCACCCAGCGGAGCACTCCACCCGGGCTCCACGTCCTGGGCGATCCGCGGGGGCCCTCCCGTCGACGCCATCGACGACACCGACATGGTCACGCCGTGGGTGGTCGATGCCTTCACCCAAATGTGGGACGAGGTGCAGCAGCGCATCGCCCGCCATCGCACCGCGATGACCGATGTCGAAACCGGAGAATCCACCGAGGGCACGGAGGAGCAGTACGGTCCGCCGCCCTACTGATCGTCCTGCTCCGCGGCGTCCTCCCGTCGCATGTCGGCCAGCAGCTGGTCCAGGTAGTCGTGCACGTCCTCGTAGCTGAGGTGGCGCTCATCGCGGCGCGGAGGGATCCCGCCCACGAACGCTCCACCGTGCCAGGCCATCGAATCATCCGGCAGGGACGGGTCGTCCGCACGCCACAGATCGAGCGGGATGTTGTGAGCGGCCAGGTCTCGGGCGATCTCATCGGCCTGGGCGGGGCTGCCGGAGCGCTGCAGCACGGAGACCAGCAGCGACTGCGCGGCCCATGCCGATGCCTCGTCATGCCCTGGTCCACCGTCCTCGCCGGGCTCCACGGACTCCTGCACCAGGGCGATGAAGCTGGCAGCGAGATCGTCGCGGCCGTCCTCGTAGTGGTCCTTCGCGACCCGCAGCGCGATGCGCGGCACGTACTGGCGCTGCTCCCACAGCACGGCCGCACCCACCAGTGCCATGCCCACACCGGTCGGGAAGTCCGGGTCCTGCGCGATGGGGTGCGCTGGGAGGCGCCCTGCGCGGCGATCATCGTCAGCTGCCAGGAAGTCCTCGCTGGCCGCTGCGATCGCGGCCCGCGCCGTGCCCTGGTCCCGGAGAGCCACCTCGGCACCAGTGGGTTCGATCCCCAGTCGCCGGGCCACGCGGGCGAAGGGGAACTCCGATCGGGACAGCGCGCGATCCTGGGGGACCGCCGGGATCAGAGGGGCCGAGGACGACGACTGCTTCTCGCTCATCCCACGACGCTACCGCGTGGCACACTCGGGCGATGCACACCATCCCGGCCGTCGCCCTCCGCCCCCTCACGAGCGCCGATGCCGCTGTCCTGGCCGACTGGGCCGCGGACGACACGTTCGTCGCTCATGCCGGCTGGACGCCGGGCTTGGCCTGGGACGAGCACGAGCGCTTCTGGCTCCGCCGCATCATCGCGGACCCGCCGCCCGAGCTGCTGCGCCTGGGCGTCGAGCACGAGGGGGCATTGATCGGCTACGTGGATCTGTATGGGACCCGGGCTGACGAGCGCGAGCTGGGGTACGTCATCGGACCGTCCACCCGCTGGGGGCAGGGACTGGGCAAGGCCGCGGCCCGAGCCGGCCTGGCGTACGGCTTCGACTCGCTGGCGCTGGCCTCGATATGGGCGGAGGCCCTGCCCCTGAACGCGCCCTCGGTGCGGATCCTGGAGGGGATCGGCATGCGGCACACCGGCCGCGGCGACGAGGCATCCTTCCTGGGGGTGAGGAGCCACTACGAGCAGTACCGCATCACCCGAGAGCAGTACGAGAAGATCCGGGCCGATCCGAGCACCGCAGATGCCCGAGCAGACCCGGGCACACCTGCTGCCCGACCCCCGCAGCAGAACCCCACCGCCCCCGGGTGACGGAGCGCGGTCAGCCCTCCCGCAGGGCCTCGAGCGCCTGCTGCAGGTCCTGCGGATACCGGGAGGTGAAGGTGACCGGTCGGCCCGTCACGGGGTGCACGAAGCCCAGCTCCATCGCGTGCAGCCACTGCCGGTTCAGCCCCAGGCGCTCCCCCAGCGTCGGGTCCGCGCCGTACATCGTGTCGCCCACCAGCGGGTGGTGCAGAGCGGAGAAGTGCACCCGGATCTGATGCGTGCGACCGGTCTCCAGCGAGATGCGCAGCAGAGTCGCGGCACGCAGCTCCTCCAGGGTCTCGTAGTGGGTGACCGAGTGCTTGCCCTCGTGTGTGACCGCGAACTTGTAGTCGTGGTGCGGTGACCGGCCGATGGGGGCCTCGATGGTGCCCCGGGGCTGATCGGGCCGACCCTGGCACACGGCGTGGTACGTCTTGTCCACCTCGCGGGCGCGGAAGGCATCCTTCAGGGTGGTGTAGGCGCGCTCCGTGCGGGCCACCACCATCAGTCCGCTGGTGCCCACGTCCAGCCGTGAGACGATCCCCTGCCGCTCCGGGTCCCCACTGGTGCGGATCGCCACCCCGGCCGCGGCGAGGTGCCCCAGCACGGTGGGCCCGGACCAGCCGGCACTGGGATGGGCAGCGACGCCGACGGGCTTGTCGATCACCACGATGTCGTCGTCCTGGTGCACCAGCGCCATCCCCTCGGCGATCTGCGGCCGCACCTCCACGGCCGGCCGCTCCTCCGGGATGGTCACCGAGAGCATCGCTCCTGCTTCCAGGCGGGTCGATCGAGCGGGCGTGGCGCCGTCGAGCTCGACGTGGCCGGCGTCCACGAGATCCGCGGCGCGGGAACGGGACAACCCCAGCATCCGCGACAGCCCGACGTCGATCCGCTCACCGGCCAGGCCGTCCGGCACCATCAGCACGCGGGAGGCGTTCATCGCTGGTCCTCGACGGGCTCGACGGGCTCCGCTGGGTCCGCGGGGACGCCGATCACTCCCAGCAGCACCACCAGGACGGCACCGCCCACCACGGCCATGTCGGCCACGTTGAACACCGGCCAGTTGGGCAGCTGCAGGAAGTCGACGACCTCGCCGCGGAACGGGCCGGGCGGGCGCAGCAGGCGATCATGGATGTTGCCCAGCGCCCCGCCCAGGATCAGGCCCATCGCCAGGGTGTACCACGGCGAGCGCACCGCCTTTACGGAGAACACGATCACCCCGATCGCGATCGCGATCTGCAGCGCCGTGACCACGGGTGTGATCTCCGAGCCCATGCCCCAGGCCGCGCCCGAGTTGTACAGCAGCGTCAGCTGCAGCACCTCCCCCAGGAAGGGCTGCGGGTCCAGCTCGTCCAGGTTCGCCTCTGCCCAGGTCTTGGAGACCTGGTCCAGCACGGCCAGCACGGCGGCAAGGACGCCCACGATCAGCAGCACCGTCCCCCGGCCGAGCCTGCGGGACCGTGACTGACGGCGACGAGCGCCGC